>QHPN01000067.1 GCA_003219115.1 Verrucomicrobiota bacterium
ATCGGCGGAAGAAATCGCCACGTCTCATAATGAGCGTATTCATGAAAAATCGAAATGCCTCCCTTCGGCATGACGGCACCGAGTTTCCGAATTAACAATGAAGGATCACTAACGAATGATAAGACCCAGCGGCACCAGGAGAAATCGTAATTCGCTTTTGGCAAATCACCCGTCATCAGGTCGATTTCGTGAATTTTCACGTTGCCGAGGCCGCGACGGCGAAAGGATTCGCGCATCGCATTAACGAAGTTTGCGGAACGTTCCAGCGCCACGACTTGGCCGGAGGGTCCGACAATTTCAGCCAAATCAAGCGCGGCATAGCCGGGACCGGCGCCGAGGTCGAGAACACGTTTACCGACGGTGATGCCTGCCCGCTGCCAGCAATCCAGCACCATCGGGCGCCAGACCCGATGTTGCAGCCCGAGCCTAATCAACTCCTCATCGTGCGTTCCGAGAACGTAGTCCTTCTCGCTCATGGCGGAACAATCGCCGCAAATCGTGCTCTCTCGCTACTCGATTCTTTTGCTGTGGTCCGCAAACAAGCCCAAACCGGCTCCGCGGAGCGTCGCCCTACCGCTGAAATCTGCGCGGGAAACACTGGTAGGGCGAGACTCTGTCGAGCCGCTCAACCTTTCGCTGTGGTCCGCAACAAGAAGCCCAAACCGGCTCCGCAGAGCGTCGCCCTACCGCTGAAATCTGCGCGAGGAAACCCTGGTAGGGCGAGACTCTGTCGAGCCGCTCAACTGAATCTTTTCTGATCGAGGTCATCCGCGTAATGCGCGGTTGAGGCCTTTTCGCTATTTTGCGCTCATCTGACTCACTCGCCGAAGCGATAGTTAAATGTCTCGATGTCCACCCTGAACTTTTCTTTGATTATATTTTGGGTCTCGGCTGTGTAGTATTCCGTGTAATGCCGCAACCTTGGGTTAGCGCGCGTTTGAGGAAGCGCTCCGGTTACCCCGAGCTTTTTCGCGACCACGGCCCAATCTTCCTCCAAACGTTCAAATCGGCCGATGAAATCAGCCAGCATCTTGCCATCGGCGTCGACGAACCAATCAAGCTGGTAGCGATGAGGCGAAGAATGGACGCAAGTGCTGCTACTGTATTGAATCCAGCGGACAAATTCTTCGAAGCTCATCTGTTGTCGCATCTGGACCGCTTCGTTACGTTCGTAAAGCGAAACAACACGGTCCCATGGATTGCGCACGAACCCGAACTTGAAGTAGCTCTCGAATTGTTGCCGTCCCCTTTCCTTTCGCCGCTCGGCCGGCAGCATGAGATAAAGCCATTCCATTATTCGGTCTTTTCTTCCTCCGCGAATAACCCAGTAGCTTTCCATCAGTCTCCTGATCTCAGACAAGCTCAGGTGCGGCTTGATTGCTCTACCGAGAATACGACGCACACTGGTAGAACCGGTTTTGGGGACCTCAACGAAGATGCACTTGTACTGATGGGAGATCATGGCTTGTTTGCCCGCCTGCGGACATTCAAGATAATTCCATTCGTTAATGAAAGCGATTGTTCTGACCTTCGACCGGCATCGCGCCATCACTCAGCATCTGATGCTGCAGTACCAACGGATCTGGCCGGATCATCCGTTCCGCTTTCGCATTCCCTATCAACAACTCCGCGGCCCGGACTCGGAACGCGTTGAATATGTCGAGTCGCCGCCGGAGATCGCTGCCACAATTTTGCGACTGCTCCAGGACACTGAAGATGAAGAATGGGTCTATTGGTGTTCCGACGATAAATATCCGATCGATTTCAAAGTAGAAAAAATCAACGGGCTTCTCCAATACGTTCTAACTACTCCGGAAATCAGCGGGCTCCTTTTTTGCCGTGCCCGAGCAACTCTGGACCGACCCGACCTGGCCTTGCATTCCCGCCAACTCGTTACTCCGGCCGGCGACATCCTGCTCGAGCGCAAAGGATGGTATCAAATTTGGATTCATCAGTTCCTCAAAGCAAAGGTGCTTCGTTCGCTTTTTTCCCAGCTACCCCTGAAAATTCCGTCAGCCAAGGCGCTGGATGCTTTGAAGGATCAAATTCCGAAGCCGGATGAATATCACTTGTTTGTCACCGAGCAAAACTTCGCGGTCTTTGGCGAAAGCACCAAGCGAGGAGTCATTACCAGGAACTGCCTCGAGAGTATCCGCCAAACTGATATCGAGCTGCCGGAATGGTTCCAGCGCTCAAACGGCGAATGGGTCACGATGGGAAAATTGCCCGAGAAAACACCCTGGCAAAAACTCCGCAGCCGCATATTCAGCCGGAAAAGCTAGGGAAGATGATTTGCTGCCAACAGCCCGACGCCTGCCGCGGCCCCGACTCCTGAGACAATTGCAGTGTAGTTCCCCGGTGCCAGATCAATCAGAGCGCTGATTCGGCTAGTTTGGCGGGAGCGAGTCCAGCCGACTCAATGGCGTTCTTCTGCGAGCCCTTCCAATTGTCGTTAGCACCGATCCTGGTTCCGTGAGTGTCAAATAGATCAGTCGCGCGGTCGAATTAACAACCACGCGCCAAGTGCTGGAAACGATCTCCTGATTCGGGTCATCACTGACCGCGCCGGCAGGAAATCATCCTTCCTCAAAGCGACGCTGGCACGACTTGCTCCCGGAACCGAACGCAAGAGCCCGCGAGAAATTGAAAGGCATCGTATACCGACGCAGATTTCCGGTGAATTTTGCCCACTTCTCCCTGAGAGTAACGAGTGGCCGAAAGCCCCGGGTTGCGCGACCGATGCGCCCGGGATGAGAGGCCGATTTGCGAGCACCGATCTGGCGTGGGTGCAACGCGCTCCTGTCGTCATTGTTCGACCTAATCGGCGGGTTTTGCGGAGCGGACGGTGCGACTGCTGGTCCCTGCGGCGAGACTATCACAGGCGAGCTATACGATTGCCGTAGCCAATGATGCGGCCGCGGAACCTCCTCGTCGCCGTCAAGTAAAAGCAATGAACAAATAAGACCACCACCGGCGAAGATGGCGGTGATAACAGCTAATTGGGTCGAGTGATAACTCCGTCGGCAAGCTGGCGTATCAAGTGAACCCAGCTGTGGCAAGAGCCGATCGGATGATTCAGCGAGCGGCTGATCAAAACGAAATAGGTCTACATCGGAGGACGCAGACTTGTTGGGGGAAGCGGGAGAAGCCATGCAAACAGCTGCTTCTACTTTGTTCGAGCAGGTTTTATTCCGTTAAGGGCGTAAAACCGCCTCTAACCTACCCCAAGATCAGAGTCCCAGCGGATGACGGGCCTCAAATCCGGCCGGGCCGCGAAAGGCCGTTTGCCAACGCGGGGCCCAGCGATATCGCGAGCTGTCGCCGGGCGTTGTATCCAATCTTAAGCCGGCGATTACCGCAAACGTATGTCCATTGCGAGCATATACGGTGATCCATCGACCGGGTCCGCGCTGACCATACCGACGAAAATCCGAAGAACCCATCGGCCACGAAATTAACCCGGCACCGCCGAGAGCATACGAAACGGTTCCCGAACAATCGTAACCACTGTCGTGAAAGGAGGCATGTCCGCCACCATAACGATATGGTTTTGAGCGCAATTGATTTGCCGCCCAAATCGCTCGCTTAACTGCAAGCGGCGCCTGAGTCGGAGCCAGGGCGATTCCGCCGCACACCGCGGCCCGCGAACCGGGCGTTGTCGGACCGCTGTCGGGAAAGATCGCAGCGTAAGTGCAATTGCCGCAAACAACGAGCACCAGAGTTACAAGTGGGGACCACCTCATTCTTTTACTAAATCGGAGCTAGCGATATGCCAGCAGTTCAGAAGGAGCCCGACAGACTCGCGTTGATTTTTTCGGAACAACGCTGGCAAAATGCTTTTACGCTTTTTACGTTGCAAGTAGCGCCATTTTTCGATATACGTCTCCCCCATATGATCTATTCGCTCCTTCGCAGATTGGGCAAAGCATGCCTTGGCTTTGCGTTCCTGACAGTTCCGCTAATCGCCTTTGCCGGCCCGCCTGGCTTGCTCGACAATGACCATCCAGCGGTACGCGCAGTGATGGCTGCGCAGGCAGAGGTCACGGATCAATGGATGCAACACCCGGAAGTTCTTGGCACGGCCGTAGGTATTGATGCCGCCGGTATCCCAGCCCTGCGGGTTTACATTGATCGCGATGCTGCAAATGCCGGGGAAATAATTCGCAATCTGCCGCGGGAGGTGCAAGGCCAGCGCGTAGAGATTGAGCTAACCGATAAATTCCGCGCCATGCGAGGTAACCCGCATAGTGGCACAAGTCATACCGCCAAGCAGACACCGCCAATTCAGCTGGGTACGTCTGGCGGGTGGAGCAAAGATTTGGCCAATGGTTATTGTTGTGGCGGCACTCTCGGATCGTTAGTCCAGATCAGCAGCACGCAATATATTCTGAGTAACTACCATGTCTTCGAGTCGGACATCGTCTCGGGTGGTAATAACACTGTCGCCACGACCGGCGATCCCATTATTCAGCCGGGACTCATTGATGTGAACTGCAACGTTAGCGGCGCTCAAACGGTTGCGACCCTGGTTAAGAAAAGCTCGCTTCCGAAGAGCAACGTGGATTGCTCCATTGGCAAAGTGGTGAGCGGCATGGTGCGAACCGACGGCGCTATCCTTCAAATCGGAACAATCTCGAAGACGACCGTCGGCGCTTTTATTAATCAGGCGGTGAAGAAGAGCGGGCGAACAACCGGTTTATCGCACAGCTCAGTTTCTGGTCTGAATGCAACCATCAGCGTGACCTATGACAACGAATGCGCCGGCGGCACCGCGTTCACCAAGACGTTTACCGGACAGATCGTCGTAGCTAACGGCGGCAGCAAATTCCTGAACAGTGGTGATTCCGGGTCGTTGATGGTTGAAGATGTTGCTACCAACCCGCACGCGGTCGGACTGCTCTACGCCGGAAGCAGCGTTGATGCGATCGCCAACCCTATCCAGCAAGTGCTGAACTTTCTCGGCGCCACCATGGTTGGCCAGTAAACCAAGGTGACGTAGTTTCGAACGCCCGTTCGCTTAAAAGCGAGCGGGTGTTTTGTTTTCTCCCGTGAAGTCGTACTTTGAGATGTGAAGCGGATCTTTTTCCATACCGTGCTCTTTCTGACGGTAGTAGCGACCCAACTTATGAGTGAAACCCCCTCTGGACGCGCCGATATCAATGCCGTTCTTGCCACGCACGAGAAGGAGTTAATGGCAATTCCCGGAGTTGTAGGCGTCTACGTCGGAGTACTTGGTGATGGCAAATCGCCCTGCCTGAAGATCATGCTGGCGCGGCGCACACCGGAATCAAACCAAATTCCCGCGCAAATTGATGGCTTTCCTGTCCGAGTGGAAGTGACCGGCGAAATTCGGCCACTTGGACGTTAGTTTGACCGACGACGAGAAATAAGCTCCAACATTCCTTCATGGCCAAAAAAGATCCGCGGATAGACGCTTATATTGCGGAGGCGGCGCCGTTTGCGCAGCCGATCTTGCGACATCTCCGCAAGCTGGTTCATACGGCATGCCCCGAGGTGCAGGAGACAATGAAATGGAGAATACCGCATTTCGACTATCACGGAATCATGCTCGGAATGGCGGCATTCAAAGAGCATTGCTCGATTGGATTTTGGAAAGGCCAGCTCATCCTGGGCAAACGCGCAGGGAGCGACGGCGGCATGGGTCATTTCGGTAAAGTAACCAGCCTCAAAGACGTGCCTTCTGACAAGCGTTTCATTGAATATGTGCGCAAAGCGGCAGCATTAAATAAGCAAGGCATCAAAAAGCCAGCCGACCTCAAACCCCGGTCTGCTCGGCCTGAGCTAACGATTCCTGAATACTTCCGGACGGCATTACGCAAGAACAAGAAAGCCGCGGCTACTTTTGCAGGATTCAGTTACACCAATAAGAAGGAATACCTCGATTGGTTGACCGAAGCGAAGCGAGAAGAAACGCGCGCGAAACGATTGAAAAACACGATCGACTGGCTGGCCGAAGGAAAGCCGCGCAATTGGAAATACCTGAATTAGCATCTGCCGCGTCCCGCCAATCTGCCGATAGACTAAGTTGGAATTAAAAGCAAAGAGCGGGATTATCCAGGACGATGGGAACGACGACTAGCAAGCTCGATTTTATCATCGCCGGCACCCAAAAATCCGGGACCAGCGTGCTGACTTATTATCTGAACCAGCATCCCGCCATCGCCATGGCGCACAAGGAGGAGGCGCATTTGCTAGTCCAGCCGCGGCGCCACTTCTTCGACAACGAGGCGATGTTCGCCTCCGGCAATATTAATTACGACCTGCTCCACCGCGATGTTCCCCTGACCGCGCAGACGCTGGTTACCGGAACTTGCACGCCGGTTTACACCTACTGGAAACCGGCGATGCAACGCATCCATGACTACAATCCATCGATCAAGCTGATTATTTTGCTGCGCAATCCAATCGACCGCGCCTTCTCTCATTGGAATATGCAACGCGATCGAAAACTCGACTCACTCGACTTTTTGGAGGCAGTCAAGCAGGAAGAGAATCGCGCCCGGGAAGTATACCCGCTTCAGCTGCGCAAGTTCTCGTACGTCGAGCGCGGATTCTATTCTGAGCAAATGGAGCGTGTCTTTAAATTCTTCCCGCGCGAACAGGTTCTAGTTATCAAGTTCGACGACCTGCGCAGAGACTATCGAGCTGTCACCGATAGAATCTTTAACTTTCTAGGAGTCCCTCCTTTCCCTCGGCTCAAGACTCGTGAAGAAAATGTTATCCTTTACGCCAGGCGAATGACCCAATCGGAGCGCGAATATCTATTTTCAATCTTCGAAAATGACATCGCCAAGCTGGAGAATTTACTCTGCTGGGATTGCTCCGATTGGAAACCCGATTGAAGAAATCCAATATTGCTGCCGACGGTTGTGTGATTGAATGTTTCGAGGGCTGATCCCACTATCTCTCCCCTCTCGAGCACCTACTACAAAGCCCGCATAACGGGCCTGTATCCCGCAATTCGCCTACAGCTTTATTTAAGCTGCTCCAGTGGTTAAGCGATCTGGCTGCTGGCGCGAGCAATTCCAGCGGTCTATTCAGCTCATTTTGGCTTAAACTTTTGCGCCCGCCAGGACATTACTTCTGCCGTAAAAATGGAATTGTTCTTGTCTACCGCGATCTCGTGCGGATCGAAATGCCGGCCCTTACCTGGTTCGGGTCCGGCTAACACGCCCACAACTTTGCCGTCTTGATCGATCTTTAGAACGTGGCTCGCGATGGCGTCACACATGTAGATGAAGTGATCCGGCGTGATGAAGAGGCCGAAGGGGTGACCCACTTTCCATTCGCGCAAAAAACGACCGTTTCGATCGAAAATCTGAATGCGCGCATTTTCGCGATCGCCAACGTAAACCAGATCGCCATCGACGGCGATGGAGTGCGGAAGGTCAAATTGCCCGGGGCCTGTTCCCTTCATTCCCCATCCCAACAGTGGATTCCCGAACTTGTCGAATTTCAGGACCCGAGAGTTGCCTTCGCCATCGGCGACGTAAAGATTTCCTTCGCGATCAAAAGCAACATCGGTAGGCTGATTGAAGTGGAGGACATCATCGCCCGGGGTTCGCATCCGGCCCAAGGCCAGGAGTACGCGGCCTTCCGGACTGAGTTTTAAGACCACGTGTGCACCAACGTCCGTAGTCCAGATGTTGTCCTCAGCATCCACTCGCACCGTGTGTGCGGTAACGAACAGATCATCGGCAATGCTGCGGATGAATTTTCCCGAAGAATCGAATTCCATGAGCGGATGCTTCCCGCGATGAAATACGTAGATGTGCCCTTTTGAATTTACAGCTACGCCCGCTGCTTCGACAAAATTTTCGCCAGGAGGAAGTTGAAAGAAATCCGGGACCGTCTCGTAATTGAGCTTCGGGACAGGCGGTTCCCCATGCGCTTGCTCGAACGTTAGGATTAAGGTGAGCAGGCCACTCACGATTGCCAAGCAATGCACGCGAGAATTTACAATAGTAGATGCGATGAGCGCGCCAGATAGCCCGATATTCATAAACGCTTGGTCCGTCCGAAGAATTTCCTGGTTCCGAATATTCGACTACACTCATTCAATGTCGAAAATCCAGGAAAACTTGGAACGCGTTCGCGATCAGATCGCTCAAGCGGCGCGGGCTTCCGGCAGAAGCGCGACCGACATCGAATTGGTTGCCGTCACCAAAACTCATTCCGCGGAGATGGTGCGTGAGGCAATTGCCGCCGGGCAGTTGGTCTTCGGCGAAAGCAAGGTCCAGGAAGCGCGCGCTAAGATTCCGCTCTTACCATCGAACCTTCGCTGGCATTTTATCGGGCATCTCCAGAAAAACAAGGTGCGCCACGCTCTGCCGCTGTTTGCGTTGATTCATAGCGTCGATAGTCACGAACTCGCGCAGGCAATCGATCGCATCGCTCACGATGATGGATTGCATCCGCGCGTTTTACTGGAAGTGAATGTTGCGGGCGAAGCCAGTAAGTTTGGTTTTCCGCCCGACAAATTGCATCAGGAAATGGAGTCGCTTCTCGCGCTCCCACGATTATCCATCGAAGGTCTGATGTGCATTCCGCCGCTCGGTCAAGACGCGGAAGCTTCACGCAAATATTTCGTAGCGCTGCGCGAGCTACGGAACAGTTTTGAAAACGAATTTGAGCTAAAGCTGCCGCACCTTTCGATGGGAATGACGAATGATTACAGCGTTGCCATCGAAGAAGGCGCGACTCTGATTCGAGTGGGCACGGCCATCTTCGGCGAACGCGCGAAGAAGCAAAAAAGCAAAGCCACGGATGAACACGGATTTTCACAGAGTTCTGAGTCTTGAAATGGCATTTTCTCCCGACATTCGTGTTTCATCCGTGTTAGTCTGTGGCTGAAAGACTGCGCTCTCAAGATCGACACCTCGCGATGTCCCTGCAGCCGACAAACATCCAGCAAATCGGAAATGAGCTTGCCATTCAGTGGAATGACAACACCGAATCGTATCTAAACCTGGAGGTTCTTCGTCGCGCCTGTCCGTGCGCTGCCTGCGGTGGCGAACCGGACGTTCTCGGCAACGTCATCAGACCTACCGTGACCTACACTGCGGATAGCTTTCAGCTCGACCGTTTTGATGTCGTCGGCGGTTACGCGCTGCAACCACGCTGGCGCGACGGCCATAGCACCGGTCTTTACAGCTTTCAGTATCTCCGGCGATTGTCTTCCAGCAGCGCGTCGACCTAAATGGTCACACCGGAATCGTCACGCGCAGAAGCGACGTCCCCTCGCCCCTCGGATGAGTCTCGCGATCGGGCATTGAGGCTGGGACGAGGAAGAATTGTCCCGGGATAAAATCGGCATCACCGCACCGCAGCGTTCCGCTCAGGCAGAATACAATCGCGAAGTTGCCGAGCGGCACGATTTCGCGGGAAGAATCAAGGTCCCACTTCTGCACTTCGAATAGTTTGTCGCGGACCAGGGTTTCACCATCCGTTTGCACGGGTCGGGGCCTTACGTCGTTGAAATCGATGCATTGCAACGCCTCTTCAATATGGAGCGATCGCGACTGGCCGGTATCATCGAGGCGGTTCCAATCGAAAAGACGATAGGTGGTGTTGCTGTTTTGCTGGACCTCAACCAGGACATTACCAGTGCCAATGGCGTGAAATCGGCCTGAGGGCAGGAACATGGCGTCACCTTCCTTCACCGGGACCGCGTGCACACATTCTGCAACTGTTCCGGAACGCAGCGCGTGTTCGAATTGCTCTCGCGCCATTGTCCTGCGCAGACCAACGTAGATTTCGGCGCCCGGTTCCGCCGCCGCCACGTACCAAAACTCGGTTTTTGCTTCGCCCCCTAACGATTCTGCGACTTCTTCCGCCGGATGTACTTGCAGTGACACTTTCTCGCGCGCATCAAGCAGTTTGATCAAAAGCGGAAAACGCGGCGTGTCCCTAACCTTGCCAAACACTTCTTCGCGAAAGTTAACCCACAGATCATGAAGCGACCGATCGGCCAACGGACCGTCTCGCACCATGCTTTGCACCTCCGGCCGATCGACAATTTCCCACGATTCGCCAATGCGCTTTCCCGCAGGAATGTTTTTGCCGAAAAGCTCCTCCAGTTTTCGGCCGCCCCAGATGCGCTCCTGGAAAATCGGTTTGAAGACAAGCGATGTATTAAGGGCTGTCACTTTTCGGCAGATCAAACAGCAAACATTTCTTATATTGAACTTATCATACCGAGGTTTGTCGAAATAAGACCGGCTTTTCTAGCTTGAAAGGATTTCTTCGATATTGGTTCCCAATTCTTCTGTGGATGGCAATCATCTTTGCCGGCTCGACCGATTTGATGTCGGCCGAACATACTTCGCGTATTATTGTTCCCCTTCTCCGGTGGTTCTTTCCCACCATATCGCCCCTCACCCTGGTTCGGGTGGAATTTTTCCTCCGCAAAGCAGCCCATGTTTCGGAATACGCGGTGCTTGCGGTTCTCCTTTATCGGGCCTTTGTCCATACTGTGTTTCAGTCGCGGCGCGCGCTGTCTGCTGGAATCGTCCTGTTGTCGTGCGCGGCCTACGCCGCCAGCGATGAGTTTCACCAATCATTCATCCCATCGCGGACCGCATCTTTGCGCGACGTCATGATTGATGTGTGTGGCGCTACCTTCGCCGTGCTTCTCTATTGGTCGATCGCGCCGCGCCGCGTGAATCCAAGTCGCTCGCATCCGGATCCGCATCCTGCTTGACCATTCACCAATCACCGATCACTTTCTTGTCGCGCCGTAGCCTTGGCGAAGGCGGATCATCTCTTCAAAGTGGGCCTGTAGCTCAGTTGGTTAGAGCATGCGCTTGATAAGCGCAGGGTCACTGGTTCGAGCCCAGTCAGGCCCAGTCTACGCGCGCATCGCAGAGGAGAGCGATTAAATGCCAGTCCGGCTCGAAGCTCAAATTGAAGATTTGAATTCGTCGCGCGCACGCGGACCAGTATTAAAACCGCAAATCATAAATGAATACCCCTGAAACGAGCAAGGAGCAGCACCGGCGATCGCAATACAAGGCGGTGTGGGCGGCGCTGTCGGATACTCATGACCGCGCAAAGTTAAGCGTCACCGGAACGGCGGAAGAGGCACAGTTGTTGGCGAGTGGGGCAGCGTCCCTCGTCGCTCTACAGCAAACGATTGGCATTCATCCGGGCGACGTCGTCCTGGAGGTTGGTTGCGGGGTTGGCCGAGTTGGCAGGCACGTCGCACCCCTCTGTCAGCAGTGGATTGGCTGCGATGTTTCGGCTAACATGTTGCGATTTGCGGCGGAACGGTTGCGCGATCTGCCGAACGTGGAGCTGAGGGAGATCTCCGGATATCACCTTCAAGGAGTAGCCGATGCCTCTTGCGATGTTGTCTACTGCACGGTCGTCTTCATGCATCTCGAATCATGGGATCGCTACAATTATGTGCTCGAAGCAGCGCGCGTCCTTCGGCCCGGCGGCCGGTTGTACGTCGACAATGTCAATCTTTGTTCCGACGAGGGCTGGGCCGTCTTCGAAGCGCATCGCCGCTTCCCACCCGATGCACGACCGCCGCACATCACGGAATGCTCGACCCCGCAGGAACTCGAAACCTATTTGAAGCGTGCCGGGTTTGCCGAGATCCAAAGTCGCGTCGAGGGCCTTTTCGTCCGGGTATGGGGCCACAAGCCGAAGGGGAACCCTGATGATCACTGATTTGCTGACCAAGCGTGGCGGCTTAATGCCGGCAAATTTTCGCAGGGCGTTGTTAATCGCGCTTGCCTTGGTCTCAATCGCATCAGCGCGCAAGCCTTCGATCGCGCCACAGATAAAGATTTCCCCCATTATTGTGCAACACACGACGCTGCCGAACGGTTTGCAGATATACACCGTCGAGGATCATGCCAGTCCGACCGTTGCGGTCCAGGTTTGGTATCACGTTGGTTCCAAGGATGACCCGAATCAGCGCAGCGGGTTCGCCCATCTGTTTGAACACATGATGTTTAAAGGCAATGAGCATTTGACTCCGGATACGTTCGAGAAACTAACAGAAAATATCGGCGGCGAGAACAACGCCTACACTGCGCCGGACGTGACGGTCTACCACGAGGTCGTCCCCTCGAATTATCTCGAGCCGATTCTGTGGGCGGAAGCGGAGCGAATGTCTTCGCTTGCGATCAATGATGAAAACTTCAAGTCGGAACGCGATGTCGTGAAAGAAGAATATCGGCAGCGGATTGCCGCAAATCCTTACGGCGAATTCTCGTTAGCGACCGATCAGAAATCCTTTGCTGCTCATCCCTACAAACGACCAACGATTGGCAATATTGCTGAACTGGATGCTTCTCAATTGCCCGAGGTAAAAGCATTTCACTCGACCTTTTATCGGCCGGACAACGCAACCTTGATTGTAGTTGGCGATTTTAAACCGAGTGATCTGGAGAAATGGACGAAGAAATATTTTGGTGCCGTCGCCCGGCCAACAACGAAAATTCCAAGAGTAACGGTAACAGAACCGGCGCGTAAGGAAGATCGGCACGAGGTTTTGTCGAGCGCCAAGGCGCCATTACCGGCGTTTGCGCTGACTTATCTCGCGCCTTCAGTCCGCAGCGCTGACGAACCAGCCCTGGAGTTGGTCGACGAGATTTTGTCCGGTGGTCAATCGTCGCGTCTTTACCAGTCTCTTGTCTATGCGGAGCAGGTTGCACAGCATGCTTCCTTCGACGCGGACCTTCGAGAGGACCTCGGCTTACTAACATTTCGCGTCATCGTGGCCAGCGGCAAAACCCTGCCCCAAGCCGAGAAATCGCTGAACGAGCAGATTGAAAAAGTATTGAAAAACGGAGTGACGGAAGCGGAACTCGATAAGGCGAAGAATCGTTTTCTGACGGGGAAGCTGATGGAGCGAGAGACAAATGACGGCAAAGCGAATGCCCTGGGCGAAGCAGTTGTGATGTATCACGACCCTGACCACATCAATACTGATTTGGCGAAGTATCAGGCAGTGACGGCGACGCAAGTGAAAGATGTGTTGAACAAATATCTAAACGGAAAAAAGAGAGTTCTAATCGAGTATTTGCCCGCAGAGAAAAAAGACGGCGCAAACGCGGAGGAAGACGAGGAGAAGGAGGAATGAGAAATGAAAAAGCCGGCTTCGATGTTAAGAATAGCGCTTCGACAATTGGCGACCGACCTCTTATTTTTCCCTCGCGTTTATTCTATGCGTTTAGCGCCAACGGCGCGGATTCATTTCCAGCCTGGGGCAACGCCCCAGGAAATAGGCCGGGAGAAACCTCAGCGCTGAAAGCGGGATTCATTTCAATGCTTTCCTCAAATGCGTTGAGTCGCGCCTTCAGCGCTGATGCGTGGTGGTTCGATTCGAGTCCTAGGGCGATGCCCCAGGCTAGTCATGAGGACGCGCCGTTGGCGCTAAAGAAGCATCCCCCGCCGAAAGTAAAGATAAAAGCCGCAGCTCGAGGTTTTACTACATTGCTGGTCGCGCTGCTTTGCCTGACGCTGACACAGCGTGCGCTCGCCGTTGGCGGAGTTGACGCCACGCCGTCACCGGCACCGGCGCATGAAATTAGTTTCACCCATCCGAAAGAGACGAAGCTCGATAACGGCTTGCGCGTCATCGTCGCGGAACGACCGAGCCTGCCCTTGCTCGCAATGGAACTAATAATTCGAATCGGGTCGGAAAAAGATCCGAATGATCGCGCCGGAACCGCCAGCCTGACCGGTTCTTTGCTAACCAAGGGCACGGAGAAGATGACCGCGCCAGAAATTGCCAATGCAATAGAATCGTTAGGCGGCACGATATTCTCATCCGGAGTTTCAGACTACTCGAATGCTGGTGTTGTGGTGATGTCGAGCAAGGCTGAATCAGCTTTAACTATTCTCGCCGATATAGTTTTGCACCCGACGTTTAAGCAGGAAGAGATCGATCGGCTGAGAAGGCAATCACTCGATGGACTGCGTGTAGCCTTGCAACAGCCAGGCTCGCTCGCGTCTTACGTCCTCGGTCGCGTTGTCTACGGCGATGGAGAATACGGCCACGCTTCCGGAGGCACGCCAGAGACGCTCCCGGCGATCCAACGCTCGGACATCCTAAATTTTTACGAGAACTACTACCGGCCAGATAACGCAACATTGGTGTTTTCGGGTAATGTTAGCTTTGAACAAGGAAAGGAGTACGCCGAAAAGTTTTTCGGTAGTTGGAAAGTGAATCAGACCGTGCCACGCCCTGTCTCCGCGACAGCCGGAACCTGGAAGCCAACTACCGTGGTCGTTGATATGCCAGAGGCCGGTCAAGCCTCTGTTAGTGTAACCAAACCTGCGATCAAACGCGACTCGCCCGATTACTATGCCGGGCTCGTGGCTAATGCCGTACTGGGCAATGGCTTTGGGTCCCGATTGAATCGCGAGATTAGAATCAAACGTGGCCTTAGTTACGGCGCGCGCAGTTCGCTTGATGCGCGCCGCGATACGGGAGCGTTCACCGCCTCCGCCC
>QHPN01000200.1 GCA_003219115.1 Verrucomicrobiota bacterium
TTCAGCTTTACGGCGCTTCTTCTCGCACTTTTCGATTTGTTGATTCTGCGGACACAAGACCGCGCCGCCCGGAAAATTTTGCGCGAAAAATTGAACCGCGAGTGAACCCGTACAAAACGCGCCAGGAAATGGAGGCAGACGAAGCCCGTCTCCTTGCTCCGTTTGCCCAGAAATCAGGCGAATCCCGCGGCCGACAATTTCCTGAGCCGTCTCACGCTTATCGCACCGAATTCCAGCGCGATCGTGCTCGGATTATTCACTCGCGCGCGTTTCGTCGTCTCGAGTACAAGACCCAAGTTTTCCTCAACGGCACTGGTGATCATTTGCGCACGCGGCTGACTCACACCATCGAAGTCGCGTCGATTAGCCGCACCATCGCGCGGGCCTTGCGCCTCAATGAAGACTTGGCGGAAGCCATCGCCCTTGCGCACGACCTCGGGCATTCGCCTTTCGGGCATTCGGGCGAAGAAATGCTGGCCGAATGCATGCGCGAACACGGCGGCTTCGAGCATAACCGCCAAAGTTTGCGCGTGGTCGAATTACTCGAGCATCCGTATCCGAAATTCCCCGGGCTCAATCTGACTTCGGAAGTGCGGGAAGGATTGCACAAAGCGCAGCTGAGCTCACTGGAAGCGCAGGTCGCCAATCTGGCCGACGAAATCACCTATTACAGTCACGATCTCGACGACGCGATCGATTTTGATGTTCTCAATTTCGCGCAACTGGAGGAAGTCGACGTCTGGAAATATGCGGCCGATTCAGTCCGGACGCGTTATCCGGATTTGCGTGAACCGGAATTGCACAAGCTGATCATCCGCGACGTGATCGATCGGCAGGTGCAGGATGTAGTCGCGACGAGCGCCGAAAAAATCGGCTCGGCCGAGATTCAATCACGAGACGATGCGGGGAAGCAGTCTGCTCTGATTCGATATAGTGATGAACTGGCAAGCGCCAATCGTGCGCTGCGGAAATTCTTGTATCAAAACGTCTACTATCATCCACGGGTGGCGGAGGTGAACCAACGGGCGTGCGAAATGTTGCGAAGAGTCTTCGAAAGTTACCTGCTGGATCCGAGCCGCCTCGGCGATGCCGCGACGCGGCGGATTGAAAGCGAAGGATTGGATCGCACCGTCTGCGATTACATCGCGGGAATGACCGATCGGTATTTGATCGAGGAATATCGCAAATTGGAGTGACGGAATACGCGCCTCCGGCGGATTTGAAATTTCAAATTCGCGCGAAGCGTGTTACGCCGCGGCGTTGCCGGTTTCTTCGCGCAGATATTGGATCACCAGACGCAGCCGCGTATTTAAATCGAGCTCTTCCAGCACTTGCTGACGGCGAGCCGGATCATCAATGAAAGTCGATGCCATTAGGTCTGCCAGCATCGCAAAATCAGTCATGTCAGTGACGTAGCGATCAATTTTTTTTGGCAACTGCCGCCCGAGCTCCTTAAAGCGAGCGTAAAGTTCCAGCACCTTCGTTCCAAGGGCGTCAGTCTCGACCGTGGTCTCGTTATCGGATTGAAGGGTTTCTATTTCAGCGATGGGAAACGGATGCAACTGCAGAAAATGGACGAAGCGGACTCGTTGCAAGCCTTGCAAGATCAGGTTGGAAGTGCCATCGCCGCGACCGACACAGGCGCGAATCAAGCCAATGGTAGCAACATCGAAGAAATCCTCTTCGTCTTTCCACTCTGCGCGTTCGGGGCGGAGCAAGGCGACACAGAACATTCGCTCGTGGGCAAGAGCGTGCACGAGCATCTGGCGGTAACGCGGTTCGAAAATGTAAAGCGGCAGTAACGCATGCGGAAAAAGGATTGCTGCCGGCAACGGCATCACCGGCGCCTGTTCTGGCAAAATGGCGACCTCTTTCATCTTGTCTCAAATAAAAGGGCAAAATTCGGGCCAAAAATGCCCCTGCAACGAATTCGCGCCTGCGCGCATTTTTCCGTCTAGAAATCGCGGTGCCCGCGCAACTGTTGGAGAGTGAGCTGTCCGTCATACAGTGCGTGACGCAGCGGAGCATAAAGGAATGCCGAACCAGCCTCCCGGAAGAGCAGTCGTGACATCGGGCCGAATTTTCCAACGGCCATGACACACACGGGCATGACTGAACTCTTCGTCCACAAAAATTCGAACAACGTAAGTAAATCGCGAAGGCTGTCGGCTCTGGTCACAAGTTTGAAGACATTCGCGTTGACTTCCCGCGATCGAGAGAACTGTTTGCGCAGAAACGGAAGTTCAGGCGTTCGTTTGAAATCGTGAACGGAACAAATACGGCCGATGCCCAGCCGACGTGCTTCAGTCCAGACGTCACGCAACTCGCGCATCGAGCGCAACTCGATGTCGACTAATTTTGCGGAAGGCAGAAATTTGCAGAGAAGGTTCTTTCGGTTGCATCGCTTCCCGCCTTCAGCCGGGTGCCGCGCGGTGATGATAAGGGGGCGGCGCAGCCTGGACAGTTGCGATTCGTGCAAATTGGGCAGGTGATCGAGCCGCAGCTCAAAAAAATCCGGCGGTGCGCGCATTCTGGTTGCAAGACGCAGTTCATCCTTTGAGGCGATCACACCGACGAGGGCGCGGGCCGGAATTTTGACCCTGCGATGCGCGCTCATAATTTATAATTCTCCGCTGCTGGCGCGGAAACAGGAACTGAACACGCAGCTCCAGCAGCTGATCGACGCGCTTTTGCTGGCAGTGTCATCGTGGGTCGCTTGGGTCCTGAGATTTTAGGCCACATCCTGGTTCCATCTCGCATATACGGTTGATCCATTCCGGAACTATCAATGGCTTTTCGCGGTGATCATACCGTTCGGGCCAATCATTCTGGTTTTGCACGTTTTTACCAATTGCCGATGAATAAAGAGCCTCTGGCGTTCAGGTGCGAGATTTTCGCGATTGGGTCCGGCTTGATCTCGATTATATCGACCGTTGGTCGCTCGGACTCGACCTTAAGATTCTACTGCGCACCGTTCCCGGCCGTCATCACCGGATCGGGAGCGAAGTGAAATTCCATCCGCCGCGGCCGCGACCATTCGCTCGACGTATTTGGCCAAAATGTCGAACTCGAGATTTACCCGTTCGCCGGGTTGAGATGTTTTCAGGTTCGTGTAACGGCGAGTGTGCGGAATGATCCAGGTGACAAAGCTGGCCGGCTTGACCTCTGCGACGGTTAGACTGATGCCGTTAACCGCGATCGATCCTTTTTCGGCGAGGTAGCGCACTCCTTCTTGCGGGAGGCCGATTTCAAGGCGGGAATCGGATTTCTCGAAACCGATAATAGTGGCAGTGCAATCGATGTGACCCTGCACGAAATGTCCGCCCAGGCGGTCGGCGGCGACGAGAGCCCGCTCGAGGTTAATGGGGCTGTCGCGTTTAAGCGCGCCGAGATTCGTTCGGGCCACTGTCTCTTCCACAAGATCGAACATAATGTGTTCACGCCGATGCGCGGCTACGGTCAAGCAGCAGCCGTTCACGGAAATGCTGTCGCCGGTGTGAACGCTCCCGGCGATACGCGGAGCTGCGATTTGCAATTGCGTCCCGCAGTCGGTTGCCCGGATCCAGCGCACGCTTCCAACTTCCTCAATCAGTCCGGTAAACATCAGAGCGTCACAGTCAGGCGACACATCCCGACGCGCAAATAATCAGCCACGGAAGAAAATGCGGGTCTCAAAACCGGGGCGAGGAAGGAGGGCGTACCTAATATATAAGCGAGACATCCCAGCCCGGGTACGTGCCACGGGCGGTTCTCTGTCATCCGGGCGCAAGCGAGGGTTCTCTCACCGATACGCACTTGGTCGCACGAACCGAAACGCGTTATCCA
>QHPN01000201.1 GCA_003219115.1 Verrucomicrobiota bacterium
ACGATCGAGAAATGACGAAATAGATGGGATTCGCTGATTACCGAGTGCTGGTCTGTAATCTCCAATCTCTCACCAATCACTTCTCACTTTCTTCGAGCTTCTTGCTCTCGCGCCCTCCCGGGCGCTTCTCGTAGACGGCCTGCGTCTTGATCTGTTTGTACCCCATCGCGGGATAGAATAAGTGTGCCTCAGCCCGCTTGGTATTGCTGCGCACCGATACGACTTCAGCGCCGATCTTCTGTGCCCAGAGTTCCACTTCCCCGATTAACATCCGTGCGATTCCCTTCCGCCGCGCACTTGATGACACGACGAGTCCGAGAATTTCCACTCGAAACCCCACCTCGATGATGCAGACGCGATGGGCTTGGATAAATCCAACAGGCTTGTCGCTCGCGTCGGCCACGACCAGCAGCAGATCCGTTTGCCCGATCGGGCGAATCCGCCTGTGTATTGCCTCAATCTCGTTAGGATAACCCAGCTCCGTCGCCAGTTCCGCAACTACTTCGGCATCTCCTTCAACCATCGGTCGGATTCTCGTTTCACGATTGATGTTCGTTGGAGTTCTCACCATTCGCTCATCGACCGGTTGCCATGCCAGACGTAACTTTCCGAGAAATGGAGCAAGCACGCTTACGCGTGCGGTTCCCTTGCCGTCAATCGCCTCTTACGAAATTTGAAACCCATTACCATCTGCAGTGTAGCATCCAGTTTTTCCATTGTGACCGGCTTGACCAAATGCTGGGAAAAACCGGCTTCAAGGCTGCGGGCCGCATCTGCCTCCGTCCCGAATCCGCTCATTGCGATTCCGACAAGCACGTCTCTCGATTTTGCCATCAGTTCCATGCCACTTCCATCGGGCAAGCCGACGTCGCTGATGAGCACATCAAATCCGTCAGCTTCGACTTTCGCGAGCGCTGACTTAATATCGTGTGCAATGGTTACCCTGTGCCCCCGGGCTGCCAGCAGCTTTCCCATGACGGTGCAGGTGTCGACGTGATCGTCGACTAACAAAATCCGCAGCGCCTTTGAGGGTTGCCCTTCGACCGGCAAAGATATCGCTCCATCGTGAGCTACCAGCGCAGAAGTTTTGATTGTCAGCTTAAATGTCGCTCCTCGATTCAATCCCTCGCTCGTGGCAGTCAATGTCGCGGCATGGGCTTCGGCCAGCGATTTGGAAATAGCCAGGCCAAGTCCGAGTCCGCCAAAACGCCGCTTCAAGGAACGCTCCCCCTGTTCAAAGGGGTTAAAAATTCTTTCCATCGCTTCAGGCTCGATCCCGATACCGTGATCTTGCACAATTATCGTTAGCTGTCCGGGCGATTCGTTCACGGTCGAAATCATGACCACACCTTCCTCGCGACTAAACTTGATCGCGTTTTGGACCAGGTTCCAAACAATCTGCTGAAACCTCGCTTCATCGGCGACGACGAAACGATCGCCGGCCGTGAGATCCAGCTGCATTCGAACCTTCTTCCCCGCCCATTCGCTTCGGCATGTCTCCACCACGTTACGGATCTGCCCGTGAACGTTCACACTCGTCAGGTTTAATGCCAGCTTCCCTTTGCTGATCCGGGTCACGTCCAGCAAATCGTCAATCAGATGTTGCTCAACCCGAATGTTACGCCGGATGATTTCCAGTGCCGAAGCGATCTCGGGCCTCTTTGGCCACTCGTTTTGCAAATTCTCCACCGCCAGCAAAACCGGTGAGAGCGGAGTTCGCAATTCATGTGAAAGCATGGCCAGAAAATTATCCTTCGTCCGGTTAGCCGCTTCGACTAACGCCTTTTGCGCTTCCAGCGCCCCCTCGATCCGACGCCGTTCAGCCATGGCTGCCGCCAGCGCCATTGCCGTTAGGGTCAACACCGCTGTTGAACTCTGCAAAATCAGCAGCGACTTGTTCTCCGTTTCCATCACAAACGGACCGAAGTTCCGCAGCGTGCCCCAGATGGCGATCGCCGAAAGAATGAATATTCCGGTGGCGGTTTCGCGTTGCGACATGCGGAATGCCACCCAGATCAGGATCGGCCCGCAAACAAATGCGACTGGATAATTCTTGGCGCTGATCGGTAGCCAACCGCCGAAAATCGCTTCGCCGAGCGCCAGCAAAAGAAACAGGATCAGAGCGACCTCCAGATCTTTCTTTCCGTTCCACCGCCAACGTGGTTTTACGCCCCAAAGAATTATGATTGGCGCAAAAATCAGATCACCGGTGGCATCTCCCAGCCACCAGGTGGTCCAAATCGGTCCATAATTGCTCCAATTCGCGTAACCAGCGAGGGCGAGACTGGTCAGGCCGATGCTTGGGCTCACAGCTGTGCTAGTGATGGCGGCAAAGGCAAACTTGAAAACGTCCTGGGCGCGATCGAAAGCGCATGTGCCGTTTGCAAAACGATTGATCAGCCAAGCCCCGCAAACTGCTTCCAGCGTATTTCCGGCACCGATTGCCAATGAAGTGGCGACGTTACCAAACGTCGTCATGTTAGCGAGGAACGCGCCCAGGAAAATGGCCGGCCACGCGCCGTAACCGAATAGTAGCAGAGCCGCAAGAGCGATTCCTGCCGGCGGCCAAACCGCCGAAGCGCTGGCGTGAACAAAGGCAAGACGTAATCCCAACTTGCCCGCTAGAAAATAAAGCACCGTAAGAGCGACGAGCGCGAAAATGCGCGAGAAACGTCGATTACCCATGAGCTGCGCTTGCGCGGGGGCAATAATGGTTCCTTTAAGTTGCGCAGTCAACAGGGGCGCTTGTAGGAAGAACACGAGAAACCGCCTTTTCTAAATTGCGACTAAACAAAACGGCGGTCAGAAAGCGGGTTCCCGATAACTGATACCAGCAGGCCGGAGCTCTCGCATCCGAAGCAATGGCCTCAATCGCGCCCGCAGTCGCGAGCCCGTCAACCGAACACTGAAAACTTGACTGGTTTAAGCAGTCAACTTTGGAGACGACTGGGATTCGGATCGCGAGCTCCGTTAAACGAGCCGGCCGCGTGAAGGAACGAATTGAGTAACGCCTGCACGGTGCGTACCGCGTGCGGCGCAAAGTAGCAGTCGCCCAGAGATGAATAGAAATAAGGACGCTCGGTCGCTCAGCGCGCATTCCGGATACTGGATTCTGGATGCGCCATTGGGAGTTAACCGAACGGCGATAACGCCGCCGCCCTGGTTTAGCGTATTTGCGCGCTCGAATCGGCGGCCTCAATCGCACCAGCGGTATCGGGCTGCCCGGTCTTTTTCAGCTCGCCACTGCTGTAAGTCCGGCGGGCCGGATTAGCATTGGTGGTGGTCGTCGTCGTTTCATGCGTAGCGCAGCCCGCCAACATTATTGCTCCCACGGCGCTTGCAGCAACTAACAGCGAAGTTTTCATGAATCACCCCACGCCCATGTGCTGCCGAAGGCGAACCGAACGAGCGAGACAGGAGTTCATGTTGCGTCCCTCTAGTCCTTGTCTCCAGTCGTTCCGCGCCTTCTGCGCACTTATTTCACATTCAAGGTCATCTTCTTCGTCCGCTTCCCGTCATCCGGATTTGTCGAATAGACGGTGTAGGTTTTGCCGCTCTTTAGCGTCACATGCAGAACCTTCGTTTCACCAGGACCCGGCGGAACAATAAACTTACGATCAATATCTCCGCGCGTGACTTCGAAGTTCGTAGTCGTCTTGCCTTCGTTTTTGACGACGAAAGCAGTCTTACCAGATTCGAGGTCGGTCGACATATTGACCTCGCCGTCGTTCACGGTGACGTCTACCCGCCGTGCATCGGCATCGGGAGTGAGAGCGTCCTCCAATTTATGGGCCTCCTTATTCACGCCATGGGCGACAGTTTTAGCAGCCTACTTAGTTTTCTCCGCCGTCGTGTTGGCAACATCCTTAGCCGTCTCAAGAGGCTGCCCCGCGGCGATCAAAGCCAGACCGGCAACTATTATCATTACAAAAAACGTCTTCATAGTACTTAAAGTATCGATCCAGCGCGGCACCGCGGGTGCCTTTTGGCCCTGAGAAGTTTCAGCTAAGCCTTGTGAAGCAAGGCGTTTGACGCACCCTCTTGATCTGCTCTGTCTTTTGCCGCCTCTACAGGGGAAGAAAATCGTTGCGAGTGTTACAGCAGTCGATAGAGCTAATCGTGGAGCCGTTTGTCACAACGTATCTCGAAATGCGGCCTGGCGATGGCGCGTTCAAAAGACAGAACTGCGATCAGAAGTTTCGAGTCCGAGAATTTAAAGAACCAAATTGGATTTTTAACCGGGATATGTATATCGCGGTGGGGGAGACATGGAAGTGGATCGACAAGCGGCCCTGGACCAATGAGCGGTGGAACAAATACGCAAGCGCTCCAAACTTGCGAACGTTTGCGGCGTACTATGACAACGCGCTCGCTGGCTATTACGAACTGCGAAGGAGCGATCGGCCTTCGACACCATCGGACGGTGAGGAGCGTGAAGACGAAGTCGAGATCGCGTACTGCGGGTTTTTGCCGGCTTTTATTGGCCGTGGTCTCGGCGGCGCATTGTTAACGAGCGCGATCGAAAATGCGTTGGCTTGTGCGCCGCCGCCGTCGCGCGTTTGGGTGCACACCGGCAATCGAGATCACCCGAATGCGCTGAACAATTATCAGGCAAAGGGATTTAAGATCTATAAGACCGAAGAAGGGGGAGCCGACTAGGGACCACTGACCGCAAAGCCGGACTATGGTCCCGTCGCCCGTTGCCCGTTGTATTTCGGTTCTTTTACCTGTTTGCGGACGGCGGCGAAAACTTCGCCGATACCGGACTGGCTGGTATCAGTGTAGACAGAATACGTCGCGCGTGTTCGGTCGGCGCCAGTCGGCTCAAGCAACCACGATCCCTGGCACAACTCGACCCGCACGACGCCGTGCTTCTTTGGCGGGCTGAATTCGTTCGCCGATTCCCAGCGGTTTGAATAGATATTCCCGACAATGCCTGGCCAGGAACTTTTGTAGCTGCGCACGGTTAAATCGCGATCACAGCAAATTTTTGGCGAAATTCGCTGGTAGCTGACGATCGAGTCCTTCTCGCGCTTGAGCAGCCTGCACTCGGCCATGTAGGGCATGAAGCTTGGATAAGCGTCCACATCTTCGATGACCTCGGAGACCGCAAGGGGAGTCGCGGCAATTGCGCCGATCGCTTTGAATTCTTTCAGCGAAGAACCGGCATGGGGACGGCTGTAGATCGTCACGCCGTCGCGCTCGGTGGCATACTTCCAGCCAGCGTTGGCATCACTCGATTTCGCAGGTTCGGAAGCGAGGCAAATAACTGGAAGAAGGGAGAACAGGATGAAGGGCCGCACGAGTCGTGAAATTGTTAGACGTCTAAGACATTAAATCGAGAAGGAGTTTCTCATCGCGAGTTATCAATATCAGTTATGGATTAGACGGAATACAAGGATCCGAGGTTGAGGATTCAGGGGACGCCTTTCCGTCCCCATTGCGCGATGCTCCATCTTCAGCCGGAAAATTATCTTATCTTATATAGGATAGGCGAAAAAGTGTATCAAATTTGTGTTGCGCTGCGCTTGCCACCGCAGTCAAAACACGACTGCGCGTAGGGCTTCGCCGACCTCGATTATCGGTTAAAGACGCTCAACCGTTCAAGCGTTAATTCAGCAATCAGAATTCTATTTCGCCTTCGAGAGCCGTGACGATGTCGCGGAGTTCTTCGAAGTCGAACGGTTTGGCAACAATCTCGTCGACTGCCAGTTCCTCGTATGTCCCGATGTTGTCGGGCGAGAGATGGGCCGAAAGGACGACGATTCTTCCGTTATAGTTGCGTTGTCGAAGTTTCCGCACCAGTTCCAGCCCGCCGGAGCGCGGCATCCGGTGATCGGTGATTACGACGTCAAATTCCTCCTTTGCGACCTTGGCGAGCGCGTCATGGCCGTCTTTGGCTACTACGATTTTTCGATGCGGCGCGTCCAGCAGGTAGGCGAGGGACTCGCCAATGGCTGGCTCGTCGTCGACTGCCAGAATATGGAGTTTCTTTTTCATGTGCGAAATTCGCATTTACGCGAGCAGGTTTTCGGCCTAACGCCAACTTTTAGTGAGTCTAAGGTCCTATGTATTCAAAAATTTATGCGTTCGGGGGTCCCGCCTTCGCGTGAGGTTGCTCCGAAAAACTTTGCGAGGGGCCGGGTGGTAGGGACGAATGTCCCGAACCAAAAAGCGGCT
>QHPN01000229.1 GCA_003219115.1 Verrucomicrobiota bacterium
AAAATTTCCGGTGAAAGATGTCGGGGAAGACGGGTTTACCGGAATCGCACCGGTCAAAAGTTTTCCGCCCAACGGTTATGGTCTTTACGACATGGCTGGCAACGCCTGGGAATGGTGCAGCGATTGGTACCGGCCCGACTATTACAAGACTCTGGCCGAAAAAGGCGGTGTCGCGATTAACCCGCAAGGTCCTGACTCACCCTTTGATCCGGCTGAGCCCAACGAGAAGAAACGCGTGCACCGCGGCGGTTCGTTTCTTTGTAACTCTCAATATTGTTCGCGCTATATCGTCGGGACGCGCGGCAAAGGCGAAGTCAACACGGGGACAAACCATCTCGGGTTCCGATGTGTGAAATCGGCGCAGCCGGTGAAGACAAATTAACGCTAATCCGCCCGAATCGGGATACGCCTAAAGTCCAATAGGCTATTGGTTTGGTATTCCAGACACTGGCTAGATGAAAACAAAGACTTTCCTTCAGATCATAATCACAAGCATCGCCTGCACGACAGTGGCGCCGATGTTCGGAATGATCGTTCCTGCTGGAACTACTCTGGTTGTACGAACGCTGCATAGCATTTCATCCGTCGATGCGCCTGGAACCCGTGTTTCCACGCAGCTGGATAAGGATGTTGTCGTTAACGGCAAGGTCGCTTTGCCTGCGGGCACGAAGGTCTCGGGGCGCGTGGAAACTTCAAAACGCACTCGCACCAGTTCGTCAAGATTGACGGTGAACATCACAGACGCGCAAGTTCACGGACGGGCCGTTGCGATCAAAACCACGGGCGCGGTTAGCCTGGAGAACCCGTTTGCCAGAACAACACGACGTGGAGTTCAGATATCGACGTATAGTTATCATGTCCCAGCGGGGGCGAAGGTACAGTTTCGCTTAGCTAAGCCGCTTGAGCTATAATCGAGCGTTGAAAGGATAGTCACCGCCACTTGTTCGAATGAAGCAGCTTGGCCTGTTTGTAAAGGCTACCACCCTCGGGGGACTGGTTGTGTTGTTGCCCGTGGTCCTCGTCTTTGTTCTTCTTTCAAAGGCTGTCGTCACCGCACGCCGCGCTGCTGCCAATGTCGTAGGTTTCCTCACCGGACAACCAGCCAATGCAGTCGTTTTTCCACTTTTTGGGGCCGTCCTCCTGATCGTAGCGATCTCACTTATTCTCGGGTTAATCATGCTTTCGCGTCGCGCCAGACAATCCCAACATCGAATCGAACAAGCTATCTTGATGCGTGTTCCTGGCTATGCTGCAATCAAGAATATTCTCTACGGGCTCGCGCGGTCGGAACGAGAAGGAACGGTGCGGCCCGGACTACTTACTACCGACGCGCAAACACAATGCTACGTTTTCGTGATGGAGGAGCACAGCGATGGGCGCATGACTGTCTTCGTGCCGAGCTCGCCGTCGGCCACTAGTGGAAGCGTCCAGGTTGTACCCCGGGAACGGGTAAAGATGCTCAACGTTGGTCTGGCCAGCGTCGCCGCGGCGTTGAACCAATGGGGTGTCGGGACGGGCAATCTGCTGCAAAAAGGCCTTGCAACCAGACCTGGGGGACCAGATGACAAACATGGATCCTAACTTTCTACAGCCTTTGAAGGGCCGCATAAATAGATCATCGCAGTGGTGGATAAAACGCCAAGGCCGGCTCGTGTCGTAGGACGAAAGTCCCATGGCAACCAATCGAACCTCGCCAATAACTTATGGGCTTTGGCGGGGAACTTACTGTCTGCGCTCTAGCTTCTCGTGTCCCATGAAAATTATTTCCCATTCAATTTGTGTTTAGTCGTGTTCTGGCGTTCCTGATGTCTCTGCTTTCGTGATCAAGAAAAATTGCGCTCCAATCCTCCTCGTTCCGACGTTGGCGATGCTGAACGCATGCGCACCGCAACTCGCGGTTGTTTCGGAGAAGCCGCCCGCTCGATTCCACGCCACTTCCGGGACGGATCAGGCTATCGCGGAGGCAATCGATCGCGCCCAGGGATTGCAGCGGACACAGCCGCTGGTCGCGCTCGAGACCTATGCAAACGCGGCACGCGATTCATTGCGCCAACTTGAGCGCAGCTCGACGAATACAGAAGCAAGGCGCTGCTATAATTTCGCAGTTGCTGGGATCTTTTCGGTAGTCCGTCAGGTCAAGCTCGATCCCTGGACCAAACCCGTGCAGGTCGGTGCGAACAACGAATTAACCCTTACTGGCAAACAGGATCCCAAGAAGCCCGAGCAGAACCCAGCTTTGTACGAATTGGTCCCCACCGATGCCCTGACGTACCACGGTGCGTATGTGAAAGACGATGTCAAAAGGGATGGAATCGGAGCACCGCTCGTAGCCGTCCGTCACCTGACCCCAGAGAAAGCGACCGAGTTGTTCGCGCCACCCGCGATTTATTATGGCGTCACGGGCATCGCGGAATTCGAAAGGTCGCGTTGCACGCTCTCAATCAAAGATCCGCTGGCCGCAGAAACCGTGACTGTGGAAGGTCGCGGTTATCCCATGGCGGCGAATTTCACGGCGTCCCTGGCGATGGGGTTGGCCAAAGAGAAGCCACAAAAACTCGGCTTTGTGCGGCTTCTGCGTCCGCAGGAATACGCCTCCACTTTCCGGGTCGCCCGAATGGAACCGTACAATCCCAACAAAACCGTCGTGCTTGTTATACACGGTTTGATGGACACGCCCGTGACGTGGGTGCCACTGCTAAACGATTTGCGCAGCGATAGGGACATCCGGCGCAACTACCAATTTTGGTTTTACAGTTACCCCAGCGGTTATCCTTATCCGTATAGCGCGCTCATCCTCCGCCAGGAACTCGACGCCATCGAAAAGAAATTTCCGCTGCGCAGAAAGATGGTGCTCATCGGTCATAGCATGGGTGGATGCATCAGCCGAACTCTCATCACCGACACCGGGAACAAACTCTGGCTCGAGGCCTTCGGAAAGTCGCCAGCAGAGACAGCGTTGCCGGCCGACAGTAAACGCCTCCTCGAGCAGGCAATCATTCTCAAGCATCGACCGGAAATCGGGCGCATGATTTTTATGTCCACTCCGCATCGCGGCAGTGACCTGGCCAGAAACTGGATCGGCCGCATCGGATCGATGCTGGTGAAAACGCCGAGCCAGCTGATCACCATCGGTCAGACCATCCGCCAAGCGGCTACGCCTGATCCGGCGGCCCTTCAGCTGAAGCGTTTTCCGAACAGTATCGACACGCTGGCCCCGAATAACCGTTTCGTCGTTGCAATCAACAAGGTCCCGATCACCCCCGGCATTCCGTATTACACGATCTTAGGCGATCGGGGACGCGGTGATAGTCCCAACAGCAGCGATGGCGTCGTCCCTTACTGGAGCAGCCATCTCGATGCTGCCAGGAGCGAATTTATCGCGCCGTGCAATCACGGCTCACCTCTTAACCCGCAAGCCATCGCCGAAGTCCACCGCATTCTAAAGCTAAACGCTCAACCCCGATAACCTGAATGCCTAACAAGAACTAGTAGCCCGATAACTTCAAAGTTTTCCAAGTCTTGAATTTAACACAATGCCAAAACGCCATCTGCTATCGTCATCGTCGCCGGTTCGCGGCAATTCGGTCACATTCAAATCATGAAAACTCGCATTTTCGCCGCTTTGCTTCTATTAACACCGGCACTCTACGGCCAATCAACCCCCTCGCCGGGCGATTCAGTCGAGTACGAAGAACTGCCCGATCTAAACGCGAGCGAAATCCTGCGCCCTGAGGTGGTCAAAGGACCACATCACACCGTGCATGAGCCCGTCGCCACTTACTCGGGCGCAAATCAGTTCATGATCGATTCCGAGTTCGGCGTTTTTGAAGCAGATGGCAACGAAATGTTGCTCCGTCGAATTAACGAGATTAATGCAATCGCCCGGCTCCAAGAAGTATCGCGGACTGACGAATACAAGGCGGCATTGATGAGATCGGCGAAGGCTCCGGTGGCCGCTGCCAAGCGCATCGCCAGCGATCCGATGGGCATGCTTGAAACCGCGCCCAAGGGGATCATGAAATTCATGAGTCGGGCAGGCGAATCAGTGAAAGGAATCGGCAAGAAAAGTGATTCGGACCAGTACGAAGGCAGCAAGCTCGAACAGATCAGCGGATTTTCCAATACCAAGCGGAAGGTCGCGATTAACCTCGGCGTCGACCCGTACAGCAGCAACACGGTTTTGCAGCACGAGCTGAATGAAATTGCCAAAGCCGCTTTTGCCGGCGGCGCGACCTTTTCGCTCGCCACCCTCCCGGTTGGGGGAGCGGCCGGGATTGGGCTCACCACCACGCAGGTATCAAATTCGCTCGAGGAAACGCTGCGCGAGAAATCGCCAGGCGATCTAAAGGCCTTAAATCGCAAATATCTTCTGGGAATGGGAGTGAGCGAGAAAGAGGCAGATCGCTTTTTTGCCAACGGCGCCTTCTCACCCACGGCGCAAACCGCTTTCGTTTTGAATCTGCGATCGCTCGAGGGCGTCGCCGATCGCCGCGCTTTCGTTAAGCTGGCGGCGGAAACCAGTTCCACCGAGACGGACGCGATCTTTTGTACTCAAACCGCAGCCTTGATGAGCAACCTGCACAAGAGCGATGTTCCACTGGCGCGAATTACCGCGATCGGAGGTTTCCCTGTTTGCATCGCCAAAGACGGTAGCGTCGTTGTCGCGTTGCAATGGGATTATGCCGCCTGGACGCCGACCGCCGCGGCCTTTGCCGAGAAAGTGCAACGATCTGGGGGTGAAGGCGGCGCGCACAAGCCAGTGTTGGGCCGCGGCTCCAGGAGGAACTTCACAGCCGCGGTTTTACCTTGCGCGATCGTCTCTCGCCCGGTCCGCTAAAGTGAGGAGATTCTGGCACGGCCTGCTCTGGATTCCGCTCTATCTGCTGTTGTTTGGGGTGACGCTCTGGGCGGTGGGCGCGCTTTACTTCGATCTGCCAATAGCCGGGCTCCGCGCACCGCTAGCCTTCATTTACTTCGCGGCAATGTTGGTCGCATTTATTTTTGTCAAAGGTCGTTGGCGTGCGATAGGAGTGGTCGCGTTCGCTTTCCTCGTCGTGCTCGGCTGGTGGTTGACGATCGAGCCGACGGGCGATCGTAACTGGCAGCCCGATGTGGCGCGGACAGGCTGGGCCGACATTCAAGGCGACGAAGTAACGGTGCATAACGTCCGCAACTTCGAGTACCGGAGCGAAACCGACTACACGCCCTATTGGGAAACGCGGACCGTTCAACTCTCGAAACTCACCGGGGCTGATCTGGCGATTAATTATTGGGGCTCGCCCTGGATTGCGCATCCTATTGCTAGCTTCCAGTTTTACGACTCGCTCCCGCTGGCACTATCAATCGAGACCCGCAAGGTCATCGGCCAGACTTATTCCGCCTTGCGCGGTTTTTATCGGCAATACGAATTGATCTACATCCCTGCGGACGAACGCGATGTCATTCGTCTTCGCACCAACTATCGCCATGAACAGGTTTACCTTTATCACGTCAGGATCTCACCCGAACATGCGCGCAAGGTTTTTCTGGAGTACCTGAAGCAACTCAATCAGTTGCATGACAAACCGAAGTTTTATAACGCGGTGACCGACAACTGCACCACCAACATCCGCGCCGCCAACATCGCGGCCGAGCATGGGACCGTTGCGCCATGGAATTGGAGGGTGCTGCTCAACGGCAAGATGGATGAATTGCTTTACGCGCGCGGTTTTATCGATCGCAGCTTTCCATTCGCAACGCTTAAGGAACAGAGCCTGATCAACAAACGGGCCCAGGCCGCCAGCGCGTCTCCCGATTTCTCCCAACTGATTCGCGGGGGACTGCCAAACTCACCGTAATCTCGAGCCGATCCAGTTCTCGTTAGGGCTTCTTCCGCCCGTCACGAACGGCTTGAGCGTGGTTTGGTTAACTCGCTGCCGGGCGAAGCTCCCAAGGTGATGACGGAGATCGCATTCGCGGTCGGAAGGTGCCATGGGGCGCGAATTTCAAAAGCATCTCATGTTTGCGGCCTTGTCTGATTCCGCGGATTGTTACTCGTGAAAGCGCAGATCAATGCCTTCACCGCGCAGATTTGTGAAGTGATTGTCGGCAAAGTCGACGCGGTGAAACTCGCAGTGGCATGCCTGCTCGCGCGCGGCCATTTGCTGATCGAAGATATCCCGGGGGTTGGTAAGACGACGCTGTCGCAAGCGCTGGCCCGGTCAATCGGCGCCGCCTTTCAACGGATTCAATTCACCAGCGATCTGCTGCCGGCCGACATCCTGGGCAACTCGATCTTTGATCGCGAGCAGCAGCGCTTTGTCTTTCATCAGGGGCCACTCTTTTCGCAGGTGGTGTTAATCGACGAAGTGAATCGCGCGACTGCGAAGACGCAGAGCGCCTTGCTGGAAGCGATGGAGGAACATCATGTCTCGGCTGACGGCGTAACTTATGAGCTACCGCAGCCATTCTTCGTCATCGCCACTCAGAA
>QHPN01000068.1:0-15182 GCA_003219115.1 Verrucomicrobiota bacterium
TGGTGCGGAATCGCGCTCGTCCTGATCGGTGTCCTTATCGTCGCCAAGCCGGTCGCCCGAATGGAGGAAAAATTATGACACCCTTTTCCGCGCTGCTCATTTTCGTCGCGCTGGTTCTTTTCGTCGTCGCGCAACTTTTCCTCAAGCATGCGATGGAAAGCGATCTTCGCAGTCCTCGCTTCATCAGGTTTTTCGGCGCCGGTCTGGCAACGATGACCGCTTCATTCTTCATCACGCTTGGACTGCTCCGGGACTTCGATCTCAGCTATCTCTATCCCTTCCAGGGATTGAGTGTCGTCATGATCAGCCTCCTAGCAGCAGTGATTCTACGGGAGAAATTAACGCTACGGCTTTTTGTCGGGGCGTTATTGATCAGCGCCGGCGTCGCTCTCGTCTCGTTAAGTTAGATCCGAGAGTCGGACTGGCGGCGCTGCAATTTCAATGCGCGTCATCCTGAGCGAAGCGAAGGATCTCCCAAAACTCTAACGAATCTGCGAACATCGGGAGATCCCTCGCCGTCTACACGGCTCGGGATGACAACGGCATCGCATTGTTACGTATGCAACGTTAACGCCGGCCAGAGCGCCTCGAACACGCGCTGATTGAGCGCCCGAATCTTTTCCGCCGGCGGAAAATCCAATTTTGGATGATCCATTTTCGACGCGAATCGTTGCTTCCTTCGCGCGTAAGCTGGCGGAGAATAAGCGCCACACATGTCTCCGCCCAAGATATGAGCGTGGTGCCTCAGCATCTCCAGTCCCCACCGAATATCATCGAGATCGAACCTTCCGCTTTCCCAATTCGTGCAGGAATAATCCGGCGCCAGACAATCGAGATCGATCGTAATGTAAATGTTCGAGCCGATCAGTTCGCTCGCGAATTTTTCAAATTGGTCCCGCCAATTTTCCCGCAAAATCGCGCCGCGCCGTTTTTGTGCGCTCGGCGGTCGATCGTCCGCCCACGGATGGACGGTCAGCGTCCCGGCGCGTTCCGCCTTGCGATTGCCAAAGATTTGATGCGGCCACCAGCACTCGAAATTTCCGCATCCCCAAATCGCCGCATTCCGGACGTGCGGCAATTCCAATGCGCGATTGATCCAGCCTCCGCAGCACCAGCGTGGGGGGCGAACATCCCAGTCCGGATGATTATCAAACGAAACCAGGGTGATCGGTTCGTGCGTCCGTCGAAGCCACAGAGCGGTCAGATGATGAAAGTCGCCCGAACCGTAGAGAATGAATTTGCCGAGATGCGGCTGGATCTCGCGATAAAACTGTTCGACCGCTCGGGGCGAAGTGGAAAAACGAAGCCGCGGACCCCATCTCGTTGCATCAGCCGTCGGCAAACTGTGTGCGACGTTGCGCCAAGCGCCGTCGAGATCGAGATGAATGGCAGAATGATTTGCGTCCATCACAAATTATGGCCGCGATTCGAAACGCGATTTGCGCGCCCGCGCGACCCGTAAATTTCCCGCCGCATCCGCGAAACCTGGATAAAGCTTCAGCGCTTCAAAAGCGGTGACCTGTTGCATGTAGAGGAGCGTTCTAATTATTCCCCTGGAAGTAGTCAAAATCAACGGTCGGGCAGGTTCTACAGGCTGGGAAGATGCACGCAAACGCGGTTAGCGCTGCGATGCAAATGGGAATGATGCCATCGAGTAACAGCGTGAAACCTGAGGAACGCGATTTTTTCTGCAGAGTGCGCGATGGCTTTCGCCATTTTGCCCGAAAATCAGCCGAGGTGCTGGGAACGGCGTGGGCTTTTATTGGCGCCCTCGTCATTATCGCAGTGTGGGCATTAACGGGACCGGCCTTTCACTTTTCCGATACCTGGCAGCTGATCATCAACACCGGCACGACCATCGTGACATTTCTGATGGTGTTCCTCATTCAGAACACGCAGAACCGGGATGCGAAGGCGATGCATTTGAAGCTCGATGAGCTGATCCGAGCCATTCAGGGCGCGCGGAATCGCCTGGTTGATTTGGAAAAGTTGTCGGATGACGAACTGAAAAAGCTTGAGGAACAGTTTACCCGTTTGCGCGACAAGGCAGCGCAACGCGCGCCGGAAGCGGAGGAGATCGAGGAGGAAGTTAGAGCGCGAGCCTGACGGGCGACGTATTTTCAGATCTTACTCTCGCTCTTGCGCCGGGGGCAAGGATGCCCCGCCGTCCGAGAGATCTTGGGAGGGGCGCGCAGAAGCGCGTCCCTCCGCAACGGGCAGGATGCCCGTTGTCCCCACAGGCTCGCCCCGGCGAGTCCGTCCGGTGGCGGACAAGATGCCTATGCTACGACTTCTTCGCTTCGCCAGTGCGGAGAAAAACTTTTCCGCTGGGGCAGAGATTGAAGACTTCGCAGTTTGCGCAATCGGGTTTGCGCGCAAAACAGCGGCGGCGGCCGTGCCAGATCAGCCAGTGACTCCAAAGCGTCCAATCCTGCCGCGGCACGATCTTCACCAGGTCCTGTTCGATTTTTTCAGAATCCTTATGTCTCGTTAGCTTAAAGCGTTGCGATAAACGGATGACGTGCGTATCGACCACGATTCCCTCGTTCTTCGAAAAAGCGTTGCCGAGCACGACGTTCGCCGTCTTTCGTCCGACGCCCGGCAGCGCACATAACTCCTCCATGGTATCGGGAACCTTCCCGTGGTGGTTCGCGACAATAGCCTGGCAAGCGCCGAGAATACTTTTGGTTTTGCTTCGGAAAAAACCGGTGGAGCGAATCTCGCTCTCGAATGTAGCGGGTTTCGCCTCTGCAAAGGCTCGCGCGTTGCGATATTTTTTGAATAGCCCCGGCGTGACCATGTTCACCCGCTTATCCGTGCATTGCGCACTGAGAATTGTCGCGACCAAAAGCTGCAATGGAGTCTTGAAATCGAGTTCACAATGCGCGTTTGGGTAGACTTTGCGAAATCGTTCCGCCAGAGCGGTGGCACGTTCACGGGTAGTCATGGGCTTGGGATAGGACGCATAGGACCTATAGGCCACATAAACCTCGACCGAGCTAATTCGCGATGAAGTTCGTCAGCTTTTGTTCGAGATGGGGCGGCACGTGAGCGGCGATCAGTGCATCTTCACCTTCATATTGCACCTCAAGGACATGGCCGACACGATGAAGTTCCGCGATGAGATTTGATTCGCTCAGGGGGATCCGGAAATGCGAACGCAACCGCCAGGCGCTCAGGGCCGCTTGCAAAGCTTCGACAAATTGATCGATGCCGCGACCGGTCTTCGCGGAAATCGCGACGCTTCCGGGAAAGCGCCGGCAATAAATCGAGGCCAGATCCGCGTTTTCCAGCAAATCGATCTTATTGAAAACAATCAGTGTTTGTTTGCCGAAGGCATTGAGCTCTTTGATCACGCTATCCACCGCCGACATCTGTTCGTCCACCCGGGGATGACTGAGATCTGCCACGTGAATAAGCAAGTCGGCTTCGCTGACTTCTTCGAGCGTAGCCTTGAAGGATTCGATCAAAGTATGCGGCAGTTTGCGCAAGAATCCGACTGTATCGGTCAACAGGACGCGTTGTTTGTTCGGGAGCTTGAAACTACGGGTTGTTGGATCAAGCGTGGCGAAAAGTTTATCGACCGCGAGGACATCAGCGCCGGTCATCAAATTCAACAGGGTCGATTTCCCGGCGTTGGTATAGCCCACAACCGCTGCCACCGGCCATTGATGTCGCCTCCGGCCCTGCCGCTGCACACTGCGCACTTTGCGCACGCCTTCCAGCTCACGCTCAAGGCGTACGATCCGTTCCTGCACCCGGCGGCGATCAACTTCCAACTGTGTCTCGCCCGGTCCACGGGTTCCGATCCCGCCGGTCTGGCGGGAAAGGTGGTGCCACATTCTCGTTAGACGCGGCAATAGATATTGTAATTGCGCCAGCTCAATTTGCAGCCGGCCCTCGCGACTTCGGGCGCGTTGTGCGAAGATATCCAGAATGAGCTGAGTGCGGTCGAGTACCTTCCGCGAGAAGAGATTTTCCAGGTTGCGCCCCTGCGCCGGCGAAAGCTCGTCGTTGAAAATCACGGAAGTGACACGCTGGCTTTGGACCGAGTCCCTGATCGCTTCGGCTTTTCCTTTGCCAATATAAAACGGCGCCGTCGGCTTGGGCAATTTTTGAGTCACGGTGTCGACCACTTCCGCGCCCGCCGAGCTGGCGAGTTCGCGCAACTCCTCCATCGAATCGCGCAGGTCCCATTTTGAGACGCCGTCCTGCTCGAGGCCGATCAGTAGCGCCCGTTCTGCTTGCCTCTTCGGTTTGGTCTCGATCATTCCTCGGCGCGACGAAACATTCGCGTGATCACGCGGACTGCTTCCCGATGTGAAAACGGTGTCAAATTCAGCTGTGGAAAGGTAGTTTGATGGCGGAACCAGGTCAACTGACGCTTGGCGTAGCGGCGGGTCGCCTGTTGGATTTTCACAATGCATTCCGCGCGTGAAATCTGGCCTTCGATTAAGGCGCAAATTTCCTTTAATCCCAAAGCGTTAGCTGCCGTCGGACCGATATCCCGCAACGCGCGCACTTCTTCTTCGACCCCCTCGCGAAACATCGCGTTCACTCGCTCATTAATTCGATGGTAGAGATCGTCGCGGTCGCGGACGAGGAGCACGCAATTGCTCGTCGTATTTTTTGGAGGGGCGAGCTCCTGCGAGCCCGCGGCGTGTGGCGTCGCAGGAGCTCCGCCCTCCAGGTGCGAGCTGCCGGTTTCGACACGCCTTTGGCGCGTTCGTTGCTTCGAGGCCGGCTTCCCCGTAAGGAGACAAATTTCAACAGCACGGACCAGGCGACGTCTGTTCTTTAAGTCGATCCTGTCTGCGGTTTCGGGGTCAAGTGAAATGAGCTTCTCCTGTAGTCTTTGCAGACTCGTCTGGCTCAGTTCCTGACGTAGCCTCGGATTCGGTGGTGGGACCGCATCGAATCCATGGGTGATCGCTTTAAGATAAAGCCCGCTCCCGCCAGCGATGATCGCGTTCTTGTTGCGCGAACGGATATCCGCCAGGGCCGCGCCCGCCAGTTCGCCAAACCTTACTGCCGACATTGTCTCCGCTAACGGGACTTGGCCAAGCAGGTGATGCCGAACTTGACGTCCCGCTTCCGAATCCGGTTTCGCCGTCAGAATGTCCAGACCGCGATAGATTTGAAAGGCATCGGCATTGATGATTTCGGCATCGAATTGTTCGGCAAGACCGATTGCGAGCGAGGTTTTCCCGACCGCAGTGGGACCAACGATGAAGAAGGTATCGTTCACGACGTGGACCGGTTATTTATCGGCCAGCCCTATCAACGCCTAGCGCCCAATATTTAAAACAAAATCGGGAGACGGGCTTGGGCCACGTCTCCCGATCGAATCCGAATCGACAATTAGTTCCGCGAATGATCGGTCGATTTCGCCCCGCTCACGACCAGCTTGCGGCCAAGGAACTCCTTGTCGTGAAGTTCGCTCACGGCCCGCTTCGCTTCTTCCACGGTTTGCATTTGCACGAATGCGAAACCCTTCGAGCGCTGGTTGTGTTTGTAGCTCACAACCTCGGCGTTTTGGACGTGGCCGACGCCGTTGAACAGCTCGAACAAGTCGCTCTCCGTCGCATCAAATGACAGGTTTCCCACATAGAGGCGCGGTGAGGTGACCTCGATTGCCTCCGGTTTACGCGGGACGCGCGCCTGCTGGCGCGATTCCGATCCATTGCGTTGTTCGCCCTTTTCGGGAGCTGCAAAAAAACCAGCGATTCGGGACCAGAATCCCCTCTTCTGTGGCGCAGGCTTGGCGTCGGACCGACGCCCCTGGCCATCGCCGCCTCGGCGGCGGGAACGACCGCGCGGGCGGCGCGATCTCCCGGATGTATAAGATTTCATATTTATTTTTAATGAATTTCTGATGATTACTCGGGCGAAGCGCATCGAGGGATGCACGGCCAGCAGCGCGCGAACTTCGCGAGGTCCATTCAAGTTGATGAGCCTCCGCCGCCGGAAACTTCGCCTCATGTTGCCGCTCCGGCCTTAATCCAAATCGCGCGACATTCAGCCAACGAAACAGGGGACATGCGAGCGTTCGCATCATAAGTTCCAAAATCTGAGTCGTCGGATGCGGGCGGATCAAAGCCTTGCCGGCACCGTTAACGGCTCCATTATCGACTGCCTGGCGGGGATTGCAAGCGCCGCTTACTTATTACGCGATCCGAGCAAATTGTCCCTGACTGAGTAATAACGCGACTTGAAATACTGCTTCGGACGTTCCTGCCGGATCGGTTTAGCCCAATGGTGCAACAAACTCCGGTGCGAAGTCCTCGGGGTATACCCAAAGTGTGGCATCAGCTCCCGGCAATGCCATTCCACCCAGCCGATTTCGTCCACCGATAACTCGTTTTGCCAGCTGCCCGCCCGTTCTTCACTCACACCAGTGAATTCGCGTTCAGTCGCCGAGTTTCCTGCCCAGAATTTTCCCGCCTTTGTCGGCGTTAAGACGACGTTGCGATCAAACGATATCTCCAGGAAATCGCAGATCCGTTGCATCGTCGGGGCCGGATCGGCGACCAAATCCTCGTAACGAATTGCGACGCCGGAAATTTCCTTTCGTTCTGCACGCAAAGCGAGTTGGGCGGCTTGGAGCCAATGGGAGACGCAGTAATAAACCGAAAAGTCCCGGGTTTTTCGCGTATTTTCGAGGGCGATTTGCGCCGCCAGGATCGCCCGCGGATCGCGCATGGTGATCAGAAATTTCGCCTGCGGGAATCGTTCCAGAATCTGCGGAATGAAACGGCGATTAGCTGGCGTTTTTTCCACCCAGCGCACAATCGAGTCGAGCGGAATCCCTAGAATCCCCGCATACGTCGCCATCAACAAAACCAGCAAGTCTTTGTCTGCATTATTCGGGTCGAACGCAGCGGCTTCGAAGCGTTCGCGGAACTGCCCTGTCGGAAAATGGCCGTAATCCGTTTTTTCCCACTCCGGCGGTCCGCCGAAAAGGACTCGGGATAGGGCTTCCTTGGTCAGATAATCAACCTGTGCCCGGCGGCCGAATTTTTCGTATTTATTAAGAGCGGTCGGAAAATAGGCGGTTTCCTCGGGCAAGACGAGCAGCTGGGGATGGCCGTCGAGCAGGGCGATGAGCAGCGTTGTGCCCGATTTGGCCTGCCCCGCGGCAAAACAGGCTCGCTGCTCAAACGGCAGGTTCATTGTTGCTGAGCCCGAAACCATTCAACGAACTTCGGAAGACCGTCGCGCAATTTCGTGGTCGGGTTGTAACCGAGGAGCCGCCGGGCTTTCGAAATATCGGCGCACGTCAGCGGCACGTCACCCGGCTGTTCCGGTAACTGATTGATCTTTGCCTTTTTTCCAACCGCCGTTTCGATCGCTTCGATCAGATCCTTCAACGCCACGGTTTCGCTTTCTCCGAGATTAAAAATGTCCCACCTCGCGGCGTCGTAATTCAGGGCCGCGACCACGCCTTGAATAATGTCGTCGATGTAAGTGTAATCGCGCCGAGTCGTGCCGTCGCCGAATTGATCGATGGGCTGGCCAGCCAAAATCTTGTGAGTGAATTGATGGATCGCCAGATCGGGACGTTGCCGCGCCCCATAAACCGTAAAAAACCGCAGCGCCACCACCCGCATCTGGTAGAGATGCGAAAACGTCGAGCAAAGGAATTCTCCGGCAATTTTCGTCGCGGCATACGGACTGATGGTTTGGGTAAGATGAAAATCCTCCGAAAACGGAACGTTTTTGCAGATTCCGTAAACCGACGAGCTCGAAGCGAAAATGAAACGCTCGATTCCGGCCGTGCGGCCTGCGTCGAGCAAATGCAGCGTCCCGTTTACATTGGCATCATAATAAAGCTGCGGCTGAGCGATGGACGGACGGACTCCGGCGCGCGCCGCCAAATGCGCGATGGCATCGAATTTCTCCCGATGAAATAGATCGCGCACCGCATTGTTATCACGCAGATCCATCTGAAAAACCCCCACATCATTTTTCACAGCGGCGATGTTGCCATGTTTGATTCGCGGATCGTAAAAATCGTTGAAGTCATCGAGAATCGCGACGCCATACCCGAGCGCGAGTAGTTTCTCGACCAGATGCGAACCGATGAATCCTGCGCCGCCGGTGACGAGAATCCGCATGAGGCGAGCTTAGTTTCGGACGCAGACGTTGCCAACAGAAGTCATGCTCGGCCGGGTTGTCGCTCCGAAAGAAAGCCCTCTGCTCTGCCGCGTGCAAGCGGACGTCGCAGCAACCTGCCGCGAATGACGAATGACGGATGACGAAGCACGAAGGAATGACGAAGCTCTAATGAGGAATAGTTGCGCGGCAGTGGTGTCGAACATTCGTCATTCGACATTGATTCGTCATTCGTCATGCGTCATTCGTCATTAGCCCAATGCTTAACGTGAAGCGTCTCGTGCTTTGTCTGGCGATGTTCGCAATCGGCGCATTCGTCACGCTAACCTGGCGTTTGTGGCCCGAGCTCACTCGCCCCACCCATCTCGATCCCGCGTTTCAACTTCCTTCGTCATTCGAACTCGCGTCGCTTCCGGTGGCGACGCGCTTCGACTTTCCGCTCGGGAGCGAGCACAGTGCGCTCACGTATAACGCCCAGCGTTTCACCGAAAATCATCATCTCGGCGATGATCTTAACGGCATCGGCGGTGAAAATTCCGACCTCGGCGATCCGATTTACGCCGTGGCCGACGGCCGCGTTCTGCTGGCACGCGACGGCGGACCGGGCTGGGGCAACGTCATCATCGTTTTGCACGCGCTCGAGGAGAACGGCCGACGCCGTTACCTACAATCCTATTATGGCCACTGTCAGGAAATATTGGTCCGCGTTGGCGACGATGTGCGCCGCGGCCAGAAAATCGCGACCATCGGGACTGCCGGCGGCCAATATTTTGCCCATCTGCATTTTGAAATGCGCGAGTTCATCACGCCGTTCATCGGACCGGGTTATCGGGAGAATAGCGCCGGCTGGCTAAATCCCAGCGAGTTCATCACCGAACATCGGGGCGCCCCGGAGGATGATGTGGGACGAACGACAAAATGAATGGTAGCTGCGACGCCCTCGTCGCAATAAGTGAAGGCGGCGCCCCCGCCGCCTGGATGCGATCGGACATCGAAACGTTGCATTCAAAAGGTCGCGGCGAGGGCGTCGGCGCTACGAAAGGCATTGCTCGATCCACCGCGCCAGCTACACCGACCGATTCGCGACTAGCAGGTACGCCCAGTTCAAGGCGAGCAACGCAATAAAGGAGAACCGGAGGCATTTCTTCTCGCTCGCGCTCAGTTGCACGATTCGCACCCGCGGCGCCCGCGCGATGATCACAGCCAGCGCATAGATGTTGAACAACGAAAGCGCGCAGTAGCAAAGGAAAGCGAGCGGGTTCCATTGCAACGCGGTCATGAAATGCGCATGAAAAAATGCCATGGCCGATCGAGTTGCGCCGCAGGTGAGACAGGGACGGCCGGTGAGCGCGTGAAAGACGCAGATTGGCCAGGGCAATTTCAAGGCCAGCCACGTTGCCGCCAGCGCCAGGCCACCTGAAGAAACACTCAGCCAGATCAGCTCATGATTCGTCTCGCACGGGGCGAGTGGCCGGCGAACAACTTGCATAGCTCTCGTTAGTTAATGATGCGAGAGCGCGGACGCACCAAGCCCCAGCATCATCACCAGAACAATCGCGCCGCCGCAGCAAAGAATCAGCGGGAGGAGAACCGCCAGAACGGCACGGCCCGTATCGGTCTCATGGGCGCGCGCCAGACCAATGCAATTCACAACAATTGCCCACACCGCCGCGATGACCCCGCCGCAAACCGGAATCAATTGCAACACGCCGGTTGATCCTTGTGTAAATGCCAGGACGCGAAACGTCGTTTCAAACGGTTGGTTCGCTCCCCCGACAATCATCAAGCAGAGATGAACAATGCCAGCCCCGATAAACAAGACGATGACGATGGCGAGTGGAACAAGGACGATGAAACCGATCGAACCGATCCCCATGCCAGCCATTGCGCCGAGCGGATTTCGCTGGCCCGCAAACATTCCGAATGAGTGGAAAAGAAGCGAAAACAGGAACGCCACAATCGCGCCCACACTGCCGCCAACGACTGCATAAATGAGCGGCTCACCGAAGCCGCCTTCGCGTTTCATAACGGTGAACGCTTCCGCTGGTCGGATCAGAACCATCTGCAACGTTTCGATAAAGGCAGTGAAAAATCCTTTTTCCTGCCGGTCATCCCACGGCAAACCGGAGCGCGCCCCTGCTGTTGTGACGGGAGGAATTGACCCGGGACTCGCGTCCTGCGGCGGCGGCGGAGCCGCGGCCCCCGCCGCTGAAATGTCTGGCGCAAATTCGGAAATTTGTGCCAGTGGTTGCCACGTTGCCATGCCTTCACGCCAGCCGAGATCAGTGCCAAGAAAACGTCCACTCTGAAGTCCAGTCCGAACATCTTCTTCCGAAAACGTGCCGAGACTCGTGCCGCTGCGATTGATGTGATAGGTAGCCATGCCCTCGCCTTTTAGTGACCCGCGAGCGCAAAGTCAATGCGGCTTTGCCGACGTTAGATAGTTAAAAGGGTTAAATTGTTAAAACATTTGCCAATTTAACGTTGTAACCCTTTTTAACCTTTCGCTTCATCTAGCGCCCGCCAGCAGTACCAAGCTAATGCGGAACGGTAAGGCGCGAATCTTCGGCCGTGTTTCACCATCTGTTTCGGGGTCGGCAATTTTCGTTTACCGAAAATTTTCGCGAACCCTTTCCGCACTCCGTAATCGTGCACCGGCCAGACATCCGGGCGCCCCAGATCGAAGAGCAACAACATTTCTACCGTCCAACGCCCGATCCCGCGCACCTGAATCAACTGCTCGACAATTTCGTCATCGGTCATTCTGGCCATCGCGCTTGCGGTCGGCACCGTGCCATCGATCGTCTTCGCCGCCAGATCTTTCAGCGCCGCGACCTTACTGCGCGACAAACCAGCCGCGCGCAATGTTTCATCGGGCGTTTCCAGCACCAGCTTCGGATCGAGAAATTTTCGTTTCGGAAAAATTGCGCGCACCCGTTTCCAAATGGTAGCAGCCGCTTTCCCGCTCAGTTGCTGGTAAGCGATCGATTCGGCCAGCGCGTAAAACGGACGCACTTTGGAATTCGGCTCGATTTCGTAGCGTCGCGAGCGCGAGATCAGCGTCGCCAAACGTTTGTCGCCCGCGGAAAGATGGAGATGCGCTTCCTCATGATTCATGACAACAAAGTAAATGACGAAGCCCGAATGACGAATGACGAAATTAATGTCGAATCCTTAAATATTTGCGATTGTCATTGCGCATACGTTGTCATCCTGAACGCAGTGAAGGATCTCTCTTGCTGAGCTCGCGTCACACAAGCTTTCTTGAGTAATAACCATTTCATTGGCGAGATCCCTCGCTCGCGCTCGGGATGACAAGCGCATTCGGGCAGGGCGGCGGCGGTCTTCGTTATTCCTTCGGATTCAGTGCTTCGGGTTCGCCTGCCGCGTCGTAGTTCCGCGACTGCGGCACGGAGGCGGGGTCATCCGTCATTTTTCCTTTCTTGCTGGCAAACCCATTTTCGATTTCGTCTTCAGCATGGCAACCACTCAACTCACCTACTTCGGACATTCGGGTTTCAAGCTGCAAACGCCGTCCGGGAAAGTTTTGCTGATCGATCCGTGGCTAAAGAATCCTTTGTTCAAAGAAGGTGAAGACGAACTTCGAAAACTAGATCGCGTAGATGTAATCTGCATCACCCACGGCCATTTCGATCATGTCGGTGATTCGGTGGAAATCGCCCGCAAAACGAAGGCGAACCTTCTTTGCACGTTCGATCTCGCGATTGCGCTACGAAATGCGCTCGGTTTTCCGGGAGAAGATTCCTCGCTCGTCGGACATCTCGGCGGCGAAATTCACGTGCTTGATGGCGAAGTGACCGCCCGTTTTGTTCCCGCGTGGCATGGCACCGCGATTATGCCAAATGAAAAATCGTCCCCAGTCTATGGCGGAACACCCAGCGGCGTTGTCTTGTCGATTCGGAATGGCCCCACTATTTATCACACCGGCGACACCGATTTGTTTTCCGACATGGCATTGGTTCCTCTCGAGCGACCGATCGATTGGATGTTGGTGTGCATGGGCGGACATTTTACCATGGGACCGGCGCGTGCGGCACGAGCTGTCGAATTGGTAAAGGCGAAATCCGTCATCCCAATTCACTTTGCAACCTTCCCGGTTCTGACAGGAACGCCCGAAATGCTGGCCGACGAATTAAAAAAACTCGGCTCAAAGGCGCAGATCCGTGCAATGAAACCCGGCGAGAGCATTCCGTTGTCGAACTGACGCGATCGAACGTTCATCCACCTTCGATTTCTAATAGAATGTTGAAGAACACAACTGACGTACGCGCCACACATCGGAACATAGCGCTGCGCCCTGCGCGCCCAGCGGACATGTTGTCTGCTGTTCGGGATTCAGCGGGTTACAAATCCGCTGGGCACACAGACTAAAAATCTATGTTCCGAACCGCGCGTTAATTCAAAAGTCTTCCAAGGGAAAAAGCGAGCATGTTCAACTTTGGTAATGGCAAAACATTGATCGATCTCATTCCCGACGGTTTATCGCACGCGGCAACGTCGTTCGTGGAATCGCTTAAGATTAATTCCATCACGGAAAAATCGCGACGTCACCGCCGTATCGTCGTCAAACGCCGAAACCTTTACGGCGAACGCGCAGCCGCCTTAATTAATTTCTACTTCCGCGCCGCCGGCATTCCCATTCGCTATGTCAGCAACGTGCGCGAATGGCGGCGATGGGAAATGCGCTGTTTCCAGATGCTCAATGGTGATCGCTTTCGCGCAAAAGTCATCAACAGCCGGACGGTGACTCTCGACAAATTACCCGGCGATAATCTTTGGGAACACATGAATCGGCGCACGCTGACGCCGCAAATGTTGAAAGCTGCGGGCAGTGAATATCGGCGCGCGCATCATTTCCAAAGCAAGGAACTCGGCTGCCCCTGGTCGCACGGCGATGCCTCGATGACTAACGTAATCTACGACGAGAAAACGAAACGGACCCGGCTGATTGATTTCGAGATCAGACATGAAAAATCGTTGCCTGCTCGTGCACGGCATGCCGACGACCTGCTTGTTTTTCTGCTCGACATGGTGGGAAGAATCCCAACGCGGCAATGGTTGCCCTTCGCCATCTGTTTTCTGCGCGCTTACGGCAACCCTCCAGTTCTTCGCCAGTTAAAGAAGCGCCTCGTTGTTCCAAACGGCCTCGCTTCGATCTGGTGGAACGTGCGAACCAATTTCACTCCGAACGCAAAAGTAACCCGGCGGTTTCAAGCGTTGCGTCGCGCCATCGACAAACTCGAATTCAGCCAGTCCGGCTCGGGTCTTTATCGCTCGCTTGCGACTTATTCTGCGCGCAACAAACGGCGCCCTTCAATCACCTGCCAGAGAACGAGAGCCGGAATACCGACGAGCAAGTCGCGGAAGCGCGCCAAAAGGGATATGGCGAAGGCGGTTTCTCCCGGGATGCCGAGAAGATTGCCGATAACCAGGTAACCGCTCTCCTGCACCCCGAGCTGGCCGGGGACAGGAAAGGCCGCCGATTTCACCGTCATCGCCATGCTTTGCAGAATGATCGCATTCCAGAAGGTCGCGTGCAGGCCAAGCGCAGCTAACGCGATATAGATTTCGCCGGAGCTACCAATGAGCGAAACCATCGTCACAATGCAACAGACGATGACACCGCGCCGCCGCATATAAAACTCGAGCACGGTTTGGTCGAGCGTTTCGCCGCTTTGCACGAGCGAGCTCCATTCTTTGGATTTCACCAGGCGGGTGATGATGACGCTGACAAAACGAAACATGCCGAGTCGTTGGGCAACGTAGAATCCGGCAATGGCAAGGATCCCCAGAACGGCTCCGATCAATGTCGGACCGACCAGACCGTTACGCCCAGTTCCGTGACCCAGCAGGACAAGACCGAGCAGTGTAAACACAATTTGGGTAACGCCGCCTAACGTGACATCAACGATCACACTGGCCTGCCGGTAATAGTGGCGAGGCGCGCACGAACAATATCGCCGCCAACCGCGGCCGAGGGAATCAAATTGCTGATCGATTTACCGATCCAGCGCATCCAAAACAGACTTTGCCACCGCGGCCGAACTGGTCTCGGAAACAGAACTTGCCAGGCAATGGCATCAAGAAAAATCGGCACGAAATGAAATGCGGCGATGGCGACTACGGCCCAGCCGGCGGTCGCGACCGCGGACCCAACCGACATCGCTCCTTGGCGAATGAGCAGAACGGTAAAGAGCGCGGCGCCTGCGAAACCGAGCAGATAAATTGTGAGTTTGAGTTTGGTGGCTTTCATGGTGGATCGAGCAGTCCTGTGCTCGATGGCAATGTATGGGCGCTGCGCGCCGCGACTTTAGCATCGCGCGACGATGCGCGCGATTTCTGTGGCGGCGGTCTGTGACCGCCGGGTCTTTTACGTTTTTCGGCGCTCATAGAGCGCCGCTACAGAAAAGCCAGCTACGGACGTGCAGAAGCACGTCCCTCCGCTGTAGCCGGGATCGGTGACCCCGGATCTTCAACAACGACGACAGCCGGGTTAAACACCCACCTTCGCCTCGGCCTCAACAAAAGCGCGCAAATCATCAGCCAAACGCTGCCGAGAAATATTGCCGCAATCACATCACTTAGATAATGCGCCCCGAGCGCAATACGACTAAATCCGACCAGCATCACCAGCATGGCCGCGAAAAGGATGGCCAATCTTTGCCGACGTTTCGATTTTATCACTGGCAGCACAAACAGCAGCAATTGCCCATAAAGCAAGGTAGCTCCAATGGTATGTCCGCTGGCGAAACTGTAGCCCGACCAATCGACAAACCAGCCGTCCAAAAATGGTCGATGCCGGTGCACCGCCAGCTTAAGCAATTCGTTTAGCAACATCCCACCGGGAACGGCGATAATTATGGTGGCGAGGGCGGTCCATGCTCGTTTCCATACTAACAATACTACGACGACACATAGCACAACGCCGATCCATTCCGCGGCACCAGGTTCGCTCAGCCCACGCAGAATATTGACAAACGCCTGGCTGAGATGCGCGTGAAACCACCCGGCAATTTGATGGTCCGCACCGGCTAACGGATTGACCA
>QHPN01000068.1:15272-22954 GCA_003219115.1 Verrucomicrobiota bacterium
CTTAAAAAATTCGATAAATTTCCGCCCGATTCCCTTGGTCTAAGGCCAGTCCGGCTCGGACCTGCCGACTGAAGCAAACGGCGGTCGAAGACTGGCGCTATCCTGTTAGAAGCGCTGGTGCTTGAGCCGACGACGCACCCAGCATCAAGCATCCAGCATCTAGTATCGTCGCAGCGGGCTCCGAACCTGCTACACACTATGTCAGGCATGCCCCGACGCTCATAAATCCAACAATCACACAAACATCACTTGCTGATGAAGCTTTAATCCGATACATCAAGCTCGGCTCGCACATCCGATTCAATCATAACGCTCTATTCCGAATCACCGTGAACAATATCTTCTTTCGAAAACTCTCGGGGCGCTCCTTTGTTTTCGCCCTCGGGGTTCTGGCGTTTGCTGGAACCGCTGTCCTCTTTGCCGGCACCGAACCGGAAATGCAGCAGGCCGCCAAACCCGAAGAGGAAAATTCGCGGGATCTCTTTTCCTACGACTTGATTTATACGCTGAACAGCGATTTCAAAACCGATTCACGCATGGGCGACGGTGATTCGCTTTATAACGATTTCAGCTATGACCATCGGTTCCTCATTACCGGTAAATGGTATTTCCGCCTCGGTTACGAATACGAACGTTTCGATTTCGGCGGGAGCGATAATGGTTTGCCCCGTCATCTTCAAGCATCGTATGCGCATCTCGCATTCGAATACGTGGTGAAAGACCATGCCGGCGCTGGCCTAGAGCTTGATCCTGGATTTTACTTCCAGGACCGCATCGGCCGCAGCAGCTTTGATATTCCGTGGAAAATCTTCGTCTCTTTCCCGCTCAAGAAAGACAAAATTTTCGGAGTCATCGGTCTGGGCGGCAGCCTGAATCAGGATCCCATCATCGCCCCCGGTGGCGGTCTGATCTGGCTTTTCAGCGACAAATTGCGGCTCGAAGGCGTATTTCCGAAACCGGCGTTGGTCTACAACCTCAACGACGACTGGCAATTTCGCATTACCGGTAATCTATATTATGAAAGCTTCCGGACCGACGATGTTTTTACACCGCTGCACAAACTGCGGGAACACAATGCCATCGTGCAATACAATGAAGATCGCGCCGGCATACAGGTGAGCTATTCCGGAATCAAGCATTTCAAAATCAGTGCCCTGGCGGGCTGCACATTTGTGCGCGATTTCGATTTCTTCCGCGTGCACGTGAGTGAGAAAACGGATCCCGCACCGTTCGTTCAGTTAAGCGTCGACGCCAGGTTTTAGGGATACCGCCAGCATTCTGTTCCCAAAAGCCAATATTCTGCTGGGTAGTTAAACGCGGCCGGGCCCGCTATTCTGTGTTGCGCAGGCCGTAATATCTGTGCGAAATCCCGCTCGCTGGCAATGTGGAATAGGTTCGTCAAGATCACAACCTTTTGGGCGTCCAAACTCCTCGCTCGCTTGTTGCCGCCACGCCCACAACCGCTACCACGTCAAGCGCGTCTGATCCTCGTTTTTAGCACTATCGGCATCGGGGATGGTTTGTTCGATTCGGCCGCAATCCATAGTCTAAAATTGGGCCATCCCAGTGCGAAACTGATCGTGTGTGCGCACCGGACGAGACAAGCAGTGGCTTTGCATAACCCATTCGTGGATGAGGTGGTGCCGTTCGGGAAGTCCCCCTTGCGTCAACTTGGATTATTCTGGCGCTTCCGACGCAATCGTCCGGATCTTGTTGTCGTGCTACACGTTAACGAGGAGGTTTATCCGCTGGCCTACTGGATTAACCGGGATGCCATGGTCACCTTCGCGAATTTGTATGAAAGATTCGCCTTTCTCGCAGCTCATCCCGTCAAAGTCGAAGATGCGCAGCATTTGGTCGTAATGCCTCTGAAAGTGGCGCAGTACGCCGGCGGATCGGCGGTAGCGCCGCGAATGATCTACCAGGTGAAAGCGGAGGAGAGCGTAGCTATTCGCCGCCGATTCGCCGACTGGATCGATCATCCCTATGTCGTTTTTCAAACAGGCGGTGGCAGAATCTTTTTCTGGCGCGATTGGCCGGTGGAAAATTACGTAACCATCCTTCGGTGGTTTTCGGATCACTTTCCGCACAAGGTCATTCTCACCGGCGGGGTAGAGAATCTGGAAAGAGCGAACGCGATGGAGCGAGCGTGTCCCGGTGTCATCAATCTTGCTGGCAAGACTACGCTCGAGGAGACCGCAGCGCTGCTTCAACTCACAAAAATGTTACTCTCGACAGATACAGGAATCTTGCATCTCGGGTTCGCTATCGGCTGTCCCGTTGTCTGTCTACTCCACGATTTGTGCCCGGCTGAAAATTTGTGTCCGCTGGATAAATCGGCACGCTATATAGCGCTGCAGCTTAAACGCTCGCACCCGCGTCCACCACCGAATGCTCGCGACATGGAAGGCATCTCGTCTGACGAAGTTAAAGGCGCAATAGCCGGTATGCTCGCCGCGCAGTGATGCTTTTTCTCCAACGCCTGGTTCAAATCCTGAGCCCGGGTAGTGTAGTTTCGTCGTTAGGATTTCGCTGCCGCGCCCTGCGCGTCGCGAAGGCGGATCATTGCTTCCTAATTTGTCCTTGGTGCATCGGAGCTCGCCAACTGCGAAAGCAATCGGCGCTAGGGAAATATTTCGTCGAGCTTGCGCGCCGCGTTTTGGCTGCCTTGAATTTTTAATCGCCCGGTAAAGAAAGCCCATTTGCCACCGAGGGTGCCGTTGGAAAGCGCGACCCAGTTTTTATCGGTGGCGACAAATGTAACGTCGGGTTTATCGATCTTCCCTCGCCCCATTTGATATTTACCGTCGTTCACTTCGATCCACCATTCCCCGCCCTGGGGTCCGCTGAGACGCCATTGATATTTCAGATGAACACCTTTGGCCTTTTGCGCCTGAAAACTTTGCCGCATCCCATCGAACACAGCCTGTGGCGTCGCATTTTGTGGCTCGTTCGACGCCGCGATCATGGTGCCCAGACCGATCGCCATGGCCAGACTAACGATTTGGAATCTCATCAAATTAGCATCGTTTTCGCTACCGCCGTCGGCCGTCTTAACGAACTAGACAGGATTTACGGAGGGATTCCCTGTAATCCTGTATAATCCTCTTAATCCTGTCTGCCTGTTAGAGGCAAAGTGACGATGATATCAACTCATTGCGCCAAGGCGTAGACTTCGACCAAGGCGTTGCCAGTGGTGTTGTTTTTCCCCCGCACAATTGCGGTGGTGTTGGCCGACGGCCGGGTGATAATAATGGCGGATTCCTTGTTGCCCGGTGGCGCATAGCCGCTGAATTGAATCTCCGCCTGCTGCGTATCCGCCCAATTATCGTTAGAAGCAAGCAGAGCTCCATTGACGTCACGTAATTCCAGCACTGGATCTGCCAGCACGTTGGGAACGTTGAATTGGGAAAGAGTCGGCCCCAACGCGCGCACGATCAATTTGACGAAGCCGTTGCCGCCGGAAATGAAGCCTCCAATCATGACGTTCTGCCCGCTCCCGACAAAACCGCGCGTACTGATATTCGTTAAGCTTGCCGCTGTGCCCTGGTCGGCGTCGTAGACTTCCACCAAGCCTGTTCCGGTGGTGTTGTTTTTGCCGCGAACGATCGCAGTATAGTTTCCCGGCGCCAGCGTCGACAGGATCGCCGGCTCGAGGTCATTGGGAGGAGCCAGGCCAGTCGCGCGGATGGCAGTTTGCTGACTGTCTTTCCAATTGTCGTTAGATGTGATGAGCGTTCCGGTGCCATCATATAGCTCCAGAGTTGGATTGCCGAGTGCACCTGTCAGCCCGAACTGCGTCAGTGTCGGCCCGAGCGTGCGTAGGAGAACTTTTTTGTTGAGGCTCCCACCTACGGTGAAACCACCAATCATTACATTGTCTCCCGCCAATACCTGGAGTCGGGTGGAGATATTCCGAAGATGACCAACCGGCGGAGGCGGACCGTAAGCCAGACCCATCACCGCATGCTTGTCCGACGTGAAAACGCACTTTTGGCCGTCGCGAATTTGGGTCGCGACAAATCGGCCAACGCCCGGCCCCAGGGTAGGACTTTGCCAGGTCACCGTGCCGTAGGTAGACGGCATGCGCAGATTTAGAACGCTGCCACTGCCCGTCCAGAGCTCACCGTCTGGCATCGCGTTAACACCATTCAATTGTCCGCTCGCCAGCTGACGAGTAAGCGTTTCATTGTAGTCGGGGTTTGCATATTGTAGAAAATGCCCGACGCCCGTGTTATCGCCGCCAATCAAACGGTAAGAATTGCTTTCGGAGTTGAGTGAGGTGAAGGGCGTACTTTGGACGAGGCTTTCCAACTCCCGAGTGGGACCATCGAACGTGTAAAGGTCGCCATTTGCAACCAACGCCGCGATCTTTTTGTTGCCTGTGCTATCGAGAGCTTTCACCACCAGGCCGTTCACGCCGCTGAACCCACCGGCCATTGCGAGTGACGTCCACGAGTTTGTGCCAGAAGGATAATCGTAGACGTAAACATAAACGCCGGGTGAGCCGGTGTGCTCTACATAGTTCGCGGCAATAATCTTTTGCTTGCCGTTTCCATCGAGATCCGCGACTTCCACGAATTCGAATGGCGACCCCGATGGCTGCGTTGCATTAGTCCATGTCCGCTTGAAAGTATTCGCCGAATCGAAGCTATAAATTTCGACCACGCCGTCGTAAAGATCGTCGGCCCCGATCACGATCTCCATGCGACCGTCTCCGTCCACGTCGCGCAACTTCAGATCGTGCACTCCAGTCCAGGCGCGGTTGTTAACTACCGGCGCCGAAATACCGCGGCGTTTCAGTGTCGCCAGATCGAAAACCAGAATTCGTCCACTATCATAGCCTGCCTCCGAGTGGAAAGGACACACCACCAGCTCCGGCTTACCGTCGCCATCGAGGTCGCCAATTCCCGGACCAAGAAATGGCCCGTCCAAGTCTTCGCTCTGCCACTTGATGGAATGATCTCCCATGGTCTTTGCCACATAGAGATAATCCGAACCGGTCGAAGTCGCTCCTGCACCCCAAAGAAGATCGGCGACACCGTCGGCGTCAACGTCAGCCACCGCGATGTTAGTAACGCCATGCTCCGGATTATTCGCGTGCCATTTCTCGGCCTGAGTAACCAGATCATGTACGTGTACCGTGCCCCATTGGCCGTCGCCGATGATCACTTCAGGAACACCGTCGTTGTCGACATCGGCGACTTGGATGGCACCTATGTCTTGCGGCGTGGTGATCGACCAGCGCGGAAGTTTGTTCGCGATATCATAGGCATAAACGTATTGCCACGCTTGGGCGGCAATCAGCTGCTGGTAAGTCTTTCCCGGTATTGGTGCCAGTCTCAGATGCGATCCAAACCCGTTATTGTAGGTCCATTGAATCGCGTGGGTGGCCGTATCCACTACCTTTCCATCGGCCGTGGCGATTTCGATCGCAGAATCCAAATCCATTTGTCCTGCGACCAGGTCGTAACCACCAACACCCGCAACTTGCCAGAGTAGATTGCCCGCCCCGCTGAAGACATAGAGATTGTCGGCGGTGGTCACAATTAATTCCGCACGGCCGTCACCGTCGAGATCAGCGAGGCTGAGTCCTTCCAAGTTCGTGATCCCAGTCTGGATCTCTCCTAATGCGTTCTTCGTCGTCGCGTCGTACAGGTAAATGTCGCCGCTGCCGATCATGACCACGATTTCCTGATTGGAATCGCCCACAACATTCCCAAGCTCGATTCGCTGAATGCCAGGGGTATAAGAATAAGGATCATCCGAACCATAAACGGGACTAACGAAAAGTTGGTCGTAATTCCCTGTCACTACATTGTAGCGGATCACCTGCCAGAAATCGTCGCCCCCGAAGTTATTCGCCGAATTGCCACCAATAATGATTTCAGGCGCACCTCCTCCCGATACTGGATGAATCAGAATATTGCTGCCGCCGATATCTGATCCGAAAGCAGCGACTTGCCAAAAAGGCTTCGGCGTTGGGGACACCGCGACAAATCGACTGGACGTGCCGCCTAGCGCGGTCTGCGTTTTTTCGCTTGTCCGCGTGGCGTCTTTCGACGCCGAACTTAGGGACGCGCGGCTGTAGTTGATATGCTTGCCACCGGCATCGAGCACAGGCGCGCCGGCTAGATTGACGGGCGGCTGAGTTCGATCGACGGCGACGGCCAGGCTCGGCAAAAAACCGAGGGCAAAGGGGATGCCGACAACTCGACTACCAAACAAGAAGGGCAGTCTAAATATAGAGGATTTCATCTGGGGCTTAACGGTGGGGACTTGGGATTTCAGCTTCCAGTGGGCAGCCAGCATACTGACAACAACGAACAAAGTTCTCCGTTACTTCGGCTTATAACAGAAGCCGCAAAATTAACGCAAGCACTTTCTTGGAAATTAAACATCGTGTTCTGTTCTCTCGTGGGTTGGAAGGACGCGCGCTGTCGTGTCCCTAATCTTGAGCACCGAAGGCGCGGCGCCCTCCATGGAGCTTGAATTGGTGTCCGCTACTCTTCGATTCGCCGCAGCAGAAGGGCGGCCCCGACGAAGGTGATGATGGCGCCGGCCAACAGAACTATCAGGTCCCTTAGGTAAAACGCCGTCGGGGCTTGATACATGTTCGGAAGGCGCGGCAGAAATGGGTGAGCGGGAAAATTTCCGAAAGATACTGGATGGCTTTGGGCAGTTGCTCGAGCGGAGCGAAGGCGCCGGACAAGACAAAGACCGGCAACAAAAAGAAGACGGAGAATTGAATCGCCTGCGTCTGGGTTTTGGAAAAAGCGGAAATCAGAAGCCCGAGCCCGAGCGAACAAAGCAGAAAGAGGAGACAGATCAGCATCAACGCGGGCGGTTGATAGAACGGCACGTGAAATTGAAAACCGGCAACAAACGCGATCCCGGCGATGATTACGATGGAGACGCCGAGATACGGCAGGATTTTGCCAATCACGATTTCGCCACGCTTCAGCGACGTGACCATCAACTGGTAAAGCGTTCCGGACTCGCGTTCGCGCGCGATGGTGCAGGCCATCAACGTGACCGTGAGCAATTGTAAAATGAGCCCGATAATTCCCGGAATGACGTAATCAATGAAACGCTCTTTCGGGTTGTAGAGCACTGTTTTCTTGGCTGACCAAGCTTCCATCAGCGAGACGAATTGCTTGCGAATCTGCACCGGCAATTGTTTGCCCAGCTCAATTACTTCGTCGGGCAGGTCTTCAACAATAAGGTCGCGCTCTTTCATCTGAAAATCGGCCAGACTTTTTTGCACCCCGCCTTCCGCGGCCGAGCCGGTGTTGATGTCGCTCCCGTCGAGGTAAAGAGTCAACGGTTTCGGATTACCAGCGTTCAAGGAATCGCTCCAGCCCGGTGGAACGACAAGCGCGACCTGGACGTGGTGGGCAAGAAGATCGGATTCGTTAGTGATTTCGGGCGGGGCCTGGCGCCACCGAAAGGTTTTGTTCTGCAGCACGACGTCGATAAAACGCTGGGTGCGCGGCGTGTTGTCGCGATTAACCAGCAGGCTGGGGACATCGGTAATGTCGCTCGATTCGAAAGCGTAACCGAAGAGCAAGATGAAAAGGGGCGGCAAAATCAGAAGCAAAAGCAGCACTCGTTTGTCGCGATAAATGTGGAGAAACTCCTTGTAAGCGACACTGAGGATGGCGTGGATGGAGGAGTTCATA
>QHPN01000068.1:23029-27593 GCA_003219115.1 Verrucomicrobiota bacterium
CGAAGACGACGAAAGAAAACGTCCAACGCCCAATGAAGAGGGACGCGGCAAACGCCGAACGCCGAACGCCGAACAGAGCAGAAGACAACGCCCAACGTTCAACGCCCAACGTTCAACGCCCAATGAGGAGATACGGAGCAAACTTCTAACACCGAACATCGAACATCGAACATCGAATGAGAGAGTGCTCTTGCTCATGCGCGTTTTTCTTGCGCGGTATTGATGCTGGCTTTGAAAATTCGAATGAGTTCGTCTGCTTCTTTCAGGCACCATGGCAAATTCGGCGGCCGCTTTTGGTGCTTTAGGCGCGCAACCAGCCGCAGCCAGCGTCTTGCTTCGCGCAATTCCTTGAGACAGACCTTCAGCTTGTGGATGAAATCATTAAGCGATTCCGCCGCCTCGACTTCGCCGTGATTACCGTAGGGAGATGTACCGCTTCGAAGCAATTGCCCCGCAACGTGATTTGCTGCTCGTGTATTCGGCAAAGCTTCTGTTAGTTCAATAATTTCGACCGCGAAATTTAAAAGCCGGTCTTCCAAATCGAATTTCTGACGATGTTTGTTCCCGTAGCCGGCTTGGGACTCCTCGCTAACGCGAAAAGCTGGGCCACACCATTCGATGTTCGGCGTTCGATGTTCGGTGTTCGATGTTTTCTTCTTCCGGCGTTGAGCGTTGGACGTTGAATCTGTTTTCCGCGCAGCTCCGTATTCCGGCGCCTCTTCCTTTTCCCTCCCGTCCCCGATCCAACGGGTAATCGGCAATTCGGTGTTCAGTCTTCGGCGCTCGGTGCCTGACGCGCTGTAGCTTCGCGAAGACGGGTTCGGTATTTTTCTTTTCATTTCATATGAATCTCTTCCATTGGACGTTGAGCGTTGGGTGTTGAATCTGTTTTCGGCGATATGGTTGGCTTCCATCTAAGTGCAGCCTCTTGTTTTTCAGGAGAAATTGAAATTGCGAGGAAGACAACACCCAACGCTCAACGTCCAACGCGCAACGCCCAATGAGGGAAGCCGCGAAGTCACTTGATCGTTCGGCGTTCGGTGTTTTCTCCTTCATATTAATTGGGCGTTAGACGTTGAATCTGGCCGGCGCTCTCTTCATTCTTCTGCGTCGCTTCCTTCAGCACCGCATCATACCCCTGCGAATACGCTGTAAACACGTCTTCCATGTCCGGTTCGACCCAGCGTTCGCCCAATAATTTCAACTCGGGGAAGGGCCAGTTTGTTTGCCAGCTTTGAAGCAATGCTTTCGGATCGGGTGCATAGATTCGAAGCGCGCCGCTGCGCAACGAGACACCAAGAATACCGGGAATATTTCGCAACCGGACCAGCGCCGGCATCACCGGATCGACATCGATCTCGAGCAATTTGGTACGAAAACTCGCTTTCAAATTTCGCGGTGACGCTTTGGCCAGGAGTCGGCCGCTCTCGATAAAGCCGACCTCGGTGCAACGCTCCGCTTCATCCATGTAATGAGTGGTGACGAAGATCGTCTTACCGGCGTGACTTAAGTCATAGAGCAGGTTCCAAATGTGTTGCCGATGGACCGGATCGAGACCTGAGGTTGGTTCATCGAGGAAGAGCAGAGGCGGATCGTGGACCAGCGCGCAGCCGAGCGCGAGCAACTGCCGCATTCCGCCCGACAAGCTGCCGGCGGGGGTATTGCGTTTTTCCCTGAGATCAGTCAGGCCCAACAGATTCGCGATGCGTTCATTCAGTTCCGTTATGGGCACGCGACAAGCGCCGCCGAAAAAGCGAAAATTCTCCTCCACCGTGAGGTCCGGATACAAACTAAAGCGTTGCGCGACGTAACCAAACTTCGACCGCACTTGCTGGCGTTCCTGCCAGACATCGTGGCCTGCGATTGTCGCTTTTCCGCCGGTCGGATGGGTCAGGCCGCACAACATCCGAATGGTGGTCGTCTTACCAGCGCCGTTAGCACCAAGAAATCCGAAGACTGTGCCCGAAGCAATGGTGAGGGAAACTTCCCGCACCGCCTGAACGTCGCCAAAATGCTTGCTCAGCCTGTCGAGCACGATCACCGGTTCATCCATTTTCGAAAGGGTTATTGCGATGGCAAAGCAAGATTTGCAACCCAGCAACGTGCCGTTAGAAGTGTGCCCATGAGAAAGAGCTGTCTCCTCGCCCTGGTCCTGGCGATTCTCGCCGGCATTCGGATCGCGTCAGCCGATCCAGTCTCGGAACTGAGCGGCTTTTCTATTTTCGATAAAATCGATCTGGCCCAACTGGCAAAGAGCGATGGGAAAACGGCGCACGGACCGCCCATGAGCAATTCGCGGTTCTTGTCGGTGCAAAGCATCTACGTTTTGCCCGGAGCACCAGCGCCGCATCTAGAGGCGATGCGCAACTGGAACCCGTCCGAGCATCATGAGCCCAAAGTGTTTCTGCATGGCGACATCTCTGGCGCAATCACCGAATCTGTCTTTGCCAGAATCAAAGGCGCGCCAGACAACGGTCCCGTACGCGCGTTGGTAAATGCGACCGCGAAAATGGGAAACGATTTGCAGCTCAGTCGCGAGGAAGCGGCGAGGTGGAAAGGAGGCAGCCCTGCGCTTTCAGGTGCGGGCGGTGACTTTTGGATCGGCGTTCTGGCCGGCCGTGGCCGTGCGTTTGTCAGCGGCGGAACGTCGGCCGAAGCGCCGTACGATCACGCTGGTCCCGCGGTGCGAGCCGGCGAGGAGTTGAATGGTCTTCTCCGCGAACAATCGAAGATCCGCAAGCAGTTTGCCGGACTGCTCGACAACAGTGGCATCGGACGCGCAAGCCAGACTTATATTGGGAATTGCTCAATGCCGATAACGTGGCGGTGGCTACGCTCGGCGCGTTTTATTCACGTAATGCCAATGGTGCAGTGCAGGTTGCCGATACTTTTTACTATGCCAGTGGCGGTTATTACGTCACGCTTACCCTCCATCAAATGTGGCCGGTGGAGATAGATGGTAAACCGCACACGCTTGTTTGGCGGGGCGACATGGTATCATCGGCTGCGCTCGCCGACTTGCATGGCGTGGAAAAACTCGGCTCGGAATCGGCGATGATGAAAGACATTGCCAAATCCGTCGCGCTTTTCCGCAAAGAACGCGCGCGTTAAACCGTGATTGCACGTAGTTTCAGCCAGCAATTGCTCCTCGCAACTTTACTGGCCACTGCCTCATTCGGAAGTGACGTTTGGCCGCTCGAGTATTCCTTTGAGGAAACGTATGTCGGTGAAGCCACTGTCGCACGCGGACCGCATCGAGTGGAAAATTTCGATGAGAGCGACACCCTGCTGCGGTTCGTTTTCACCCCCCGGGTGAAGCTCGGTGTTCTTCGGCTCGGTTTCGAATATGAGCAATTCTCTTTCGGCTTGGACAAAAACGCGCCGCTTCCCAATACGCTGCAATCGGTTGCAGCCATCGTCGGAATCGACACTCAATTTTCCGATTCAATTCTCGTTAGGCTGGAAACAACGCCGGGAGTCTATAGCGAGGCATTCCGGCCGGGGTCGAACGTTTTCAACATGCCCTTCGAGATCGGTGGCACCTACATCTATAGTCCCGATCTTCAGTTGGTTCTCGGCGTTAGCATTGATGTGGAACGCAAGTATCCGGTCATTCCTGGCGGTGGGATTCGTTGGAGATTTCAGCCGCAATGGGTCTTGAATGCGGTCGCGCCGACGCCACGTCTTGAATACGAATGGAACAAGAATCTTACCCTGTATCTCGGTGCAACTTTAAAGGAAACAAACTTCCGGGTGAGCGACGACTTTGGTCGCGACCATGGAATACCCAGACTGAACCACGCCGTTCTCACCTACAGCGAAGTGCGAGCCGGGGTGGGGATTGATTGGAAAGTCACGCGGTGGCTTTCCGTTAATGCCGAGGGCGGTTACCAGCCGTATCGCAACTTCGACTTCTATCGCGCGAATATTCGCTTCCATGAAGACGGCAGCGCACCCTATGGAATGATCGCGCTCCACGGCGCGTTCTGAGTCCGAGCGCAAACGGCTCGACGGAGTCTCGCCCTACCAATTTGCCCGCGACGATTTTTTGGTAGGGCGACGCTCTGCGGAGCCGCGCCCACGGAAGGAAATCATTTGGAGCAGTTCAAATAAACCGGCAGCCCACGAAACACATGAACGACAGCAATCGGAATCCTTTTCTTCTTCCAGAACCTTGCGGCGCTTTTATGATGTTACTGAAATCGCCTACCTGTACAAGTCCGTTCGGCGATGATCGAACACAGCCATCCGCTTGCGGACAGAAGTGATCACTTCTTCTGAAATCTCACCTTGAATTAGTTCTTCGCGATCAGCGGACGCGGCGGCGACGATCACGCCGTAGGGATCAATAATCGCTGACGTGCCACAGAACGTGACGCCATCGTCCGTCCCGACGCGATTCGCGACGATGAGATAGCTTTGGTTTTCGATGGCACGTGTCAACGCGAGAATCCGTAAATGCTCGAGACGCGGAAATGGCCAGGCGGAGGAATTGATGAACACATTCGCGCCATGTTCCAGCGTGAGGGCGCGGGTAACTTCAGGGAATCGAAGATCGTAACAG
>QHPN01000069.1:0-14023 GCA_003219115.1 Verrucomicrobiota bacterium
CGGAGATAGCCGCACCTACTCGCTCCTGACGAATCGGTTTGCCGATCACACTTCACTCTACGTCCGAGTCGAAGATGAACATCGCAATACCGTCTATGCCACCTATTCGCTCGGACACGTGATCGCCTTTGACGAACCGCACGCCGAAATCGACCGCGAAAACAAACTCCATGTCCTGCATTGCTCGGCCCCGCGCGCCTGGTCTTATGCGATCATCGGCTTGAACGGACAACTTCTCTCGCACTCGACCTTGCTCGAAACGAAATCGCGTCCCCATTTCAAGCGAACCGCTAGTGGCGAGATCGCTGTCGTGGGCGGGATGACGGAAGCGGCCACCGCTCAGGCTGTCCGCAATGCCGTCCCGAAATTATCGACGCGCCCAAACGAGAAGCCGCGCGGCGACTGAGACATTGGCATGATGACGGCATGTTTGACGCGATGCGTTGTTTGCTGTTTGGGGGCCATCGCGCTTGCCTCCATCGCGTCAGCCCAAACGCGTTATACTACGATTGTTATCGATCCCGGTCACGGTGGTTTCGATCGCGGAGGTATTCCAGGTCAACGCGTCCTGGAGAAAAATATGACCCTTGATGTTTCTTTGAGATTAAAACCGATTCTGGAGAAAGCCGGCTACCGGGTGATCATGACGCGAAGCACAGACATATTCGTGCCGCTGGGCACACGGGTCGCCATTGCCAATTCCAATCCTAACGCCATTTTTGTCTGCATCCATTTCAACTCCGCTTCGCGCAGCGGAGCCAGCGGCATTGAGACATATTTTTATAGCACGGAAAGCGCCCCCCTCGCCGCCAGCATTCATTCCGCCGTCGTTGGTGGCGCGCCCTCGGAAAATCGCGGCGTTCGCCGCCGCGGCTACTTCGTTCTGCGTAGAACAACGGTCCCAGCTGTGCTAGTTGAATGCGGATTTCTCACTAATCCGAACGAAGCGCAGTACGCGCTGACCACTACTTACCGCCAAAAACTTGCCCAGGAAATTGCCAGAGGCATCGTAAATCGGCCGGTGCTGGCTGCTCGCACCGCCGTCACCAATCGATCATCGAACGTTGATGTTGGTTTGCAGCCTTTCCTCGATCAGCGTTTCGTCCGCGAATCAAAAGCCCAACATCATCGTCGTCACAAAACTTCGACGAAGAAAAAATCCTCCAGCAGCGAAAAAAAGGAAGTAAGCTCCGGGGAACAGTGAATTCCCCGGTTGTCACCTCGCCGCAAATGCGCGACGCAGAAAATGCCGCGTTTGCCCGCGGAATACCGGCTGAGGCGCTGATGAATCAAGCTGGCGCCGGAATCGCACGGGCAGTACAACAATTCTTCTCGCGCCCCGGTTACTGCCTGGTCTTTTCCGGTAAGGGGAATAATGGCGGCGATGCGCTCGTTGCCGCGGCGCACCTAAAGCGCGCTGGTTGGCATATCGACGTCCATCTTTCCTTTCCGGAGTCAGAATGCAGTGAGCTATTACGCAAAAAGGTCACGGAATTCCGCGATACTCCCGCTTTAGCGGCGGCCGCGTCGGCCGCAAATGCGGATGGCACGCCCGCCCCAATCATCATCCTCGACGGCTTGCTTGGCCTCGGATCACGACCACCATTGCGCGATCCGATTCTCGCGGCCTGTCGCGAGATCAATCGCTTGCGCCGGGAACAGAACGCTTACGTTTTCGCCGTTGATCAGCCCACCGGCCTCGATGGCGATTCCGGAAAAGCCGATTCCGATTGCGTCGTTGCCGATTTCACGGTCACCATCGCAGCAGCAAAGCGTGGTTTGGTCGCGGACGATGCGACCAATTTTGTTGGTCGCCTCGAAGTCGTTCCGCTTTCCGACCTCCCGATCGAGACAGCTGACGAAACCGTCGCCTGCGCCGCGACGCTCCGCGGTCTGTTACCGCGCCGCCAGTTCGAAGCGCACAAAAATCAATTCGGACGTATTGGTATTGTTGCTGGTTCGCGTGGTTTTGCCGGAGCCGCGACCATGTGCGCCTGGGGGGCCTTGCGCGCGGGCGCCGGGTTGGTCGAAGTCTTCGTGCCGGAAAATATCTACGAGGTCGTCGCCGCCAGTGCGCCGTTTGAATCGATGGTTAAACCAGTCACGTCATATCGCGATTTGCTGGACGAAAAAATCGACGTCTGGGGAATCGGACCCGGGCTGGGAAAAGAAAACGCCAGGGAAATTATCGACCTGGTGCAGCGCACGAAGAACGCGATGGTCGTTGATGCCGATGCTCTCAATATCATCTCCACAGATGTGAGTATCCTAAAAAATTGTCGCGGCCCGCGTTTGCTTACACCGCATCCTGGCGAAATGAAACGCCTGGCTGGCGATCATAAGATCTCACGGAGCGAACTTGCCAAAAAATTCACCGCCGAATTCCCGGTCACGCTTTTGTTAAAAGGAAGTCGTACTGTCGTCGCCGAAAACGGCAAACGAATCAGCTACAACACCACCGGAAACCCCGGAATGGCGACCGGAGGAATGGGCGATGTCCTTACCGGTGTTTGCGCCGCCCTGATCGCACAAAACCTTTCCCCTTTTGACGCTGCCCGGGTCGGCGCCTGGGTCTGCGGTCTTGCGGCTGAAACCGCAATATTCAATAGCGGTGAAAGTGAACAATCTCTTTTACCGCGCGATGTCCTAACGCATCTGGGACGCGCTTTTCGCGAACTGTGATCTCATTGGCACAAGCGGCCAGAAAGTAATCCGCTAAACACGCGAAACTACGCCAGGAAAAAAAGAGGTTCTATTTCGGCAGGACAAGCTTAAGGGCGCGATTACCTAAACCCCGACACGATTCGAAATCACGTCGGTCGGTGGTCACCAACAACGCTCGGGGCGAGAGTTCAGCCAGGGATACGAGCGAGGCGTCGGCTGCATCCATTGCCGGGTATTTGAGCATCACCCGTTGAGTGTCCGAAAGATAATCGGGCCAGGGCCGCGCCAACACGAGAGCGCGCTTTCTTACCAGATCGAGAAGGGCATGCACCGGCTGCGTATTTCCCCCCAAATGCCAGCAGGCTTCACCGAGCACGATCTCGGTCGTATGAAGCGGGCCACGTCGCGCGGAGAGAACTGCCACGCTCCACTCGTGCCATTGATCAGCCTTATTGAGCCACCCGATCAGCGGACCGGCATCAACGATGGTTTTTATTTCCATAACCTTCCCGGCTGGAAAGATTGCGGGCGCCTTTAAACATACCGCGATACGGGCTGGCCAACCGTGCGAAATCAATTTCTCGTTCCTCTATTTCCCGCGTCAGGGCGCGCCGGGCTAGATCAGAGAAACTCTCTTTGCCTGCCCTAATTGTCCGCCGAATTTTGGCGTTGAGACCGTCGGGGATTTTTACCGTAACTGTCTTCACCGTAATACACAATGTAATACCAGAAATGCTCTCTGTCAATCCGCCAGCGTCGAGCTGAGTGCTTTATCCTGACAGAGCTTTTGGAACGCGGGATCGCTGCGCAATGGGTCCCAAATGGGATCGCGCCGTAGCACCGCAGGCGTAATCGGATTTCCGTAGATCCAGCCGGAATAAGGAATGCGCGCGAGATGCGAAAGTGAGTCGATCGCGCGGCTCTTCTCTCCCAAAATTGTCGCCACTACCGCTACGTTCTCGTCGGCAAAAGGTCCGATTGCCGCGTCGCTTAATGAAGACGTGATCGTCTTCACGCGCTCGACTTCCTTCCAAGCAGCAGCCTTATCACCGACGATCGCATAGGTCTGAGATAACATGACTGCGAGCCAATCATTGTCTGGTTGTTCGCGTGTCAATTGCACCAGCCTATCGCGAGTCTGCGCGGCCGTAGCCTGTGCCGCAGCGCTATCCCCGGCGACATGTTGCGCGAAGGCCAGGAAGTAATCAAAGACTGCCTCTTCAACTTCCGAACCGAATTGAAACTGAGCGACCCGCGTTTTTAACAGCTGCACCGCTTCATCATTTTTTCGCTCGAGTCTCAGTTGGGTGACTTTTGCCCCAACTGCCTCATACGACGGAGTCATTGCCGTGACGTCTGACAAATATCTATCGGCTTCCGTCAATTTATCCTGCGCCTGGTACATCGCCGCTTTTGCTGCTTTGAGGTCGAGGTCATCGGGGCGGATCTGCAAAGCCCGATCAAGGACCGAAAGCGCCGTCTCGAACTGGCGTTGGTCGCCGTAATTGAATGCGACACGCAGCAACAACTCGGGATTCCGCGGATCGAGGGCGAGCGCCTTTTCAGAATAGCCAGTCACTTTATCCCATTGTTCCTCCCGCCGGGCGATGGTCGCCAGCGAAGCTGGGACCTCGCTGTTCCCAGGCAAGAGTTTGGCGACGCGGAGGAATGTCTCGCGTGCGTGCTCGTAATCGCGCAGCTCGTCATTTTCGTAGTAGGCCAGGGCCAGCAGCGTCTCCGCCGCGTCCGGCTGAAGCGCTTGCGCGCGTTCCAAGGCGCCTTTGGCGTTGCCGGTGCGATCGCCAAACGAGCTATATAACACTGAATACATTCGCGACAGGCGAGCCCAGGCGAGCGCAAAATTTGGGTCGAGCTGGACCGCTCGTTTGTAAAAACTGATGGCCTTCTGTAACGGATAAACGGACAGCAAACTTTCGCTTTCCACCGCCAATCCGCGCAGATAAGCATCATAAGCGTCGGGGTTGTCGGTTGGTTGAATGGCGAACGCCTGCTCCTCGCGGCCGCTTAACTTTGCTTGCAACGACTGGGCGATGGATTTGGCGACATCACTTTCGACCCCAAAAATATCGGTCAGTTTGCGGTCGTATGTTTCAGCCCAAATATGCGAGTCGCGGTCAGCCTTTATTAACTGCACATTCACTCGGACTTGCTCACCCACCTTTTGCACACTGCCTTCCAAAACGTGCGCTACGCCCAGTTCTTTCGCGATTTGTGACAGATTCCCAGGTTTACTCTGATATTGTTGCGTCGACGTCCGGGAAATGACTTTGAGATCGGTAATTTTTGCCAACCGCGTCATGATCTCCTCTTGAATACCTGTCGCAAAGTAGGCGTTCGCCTTGTCCTCGCTCAGGTTTTCGAACGGCAGCACCGCAATCGATTTCTCGAGCGATTCGGGACGCTGCGATCCGACTCCAAGCGATGCCGTGTAGCGCCCGAGAAAGAACAAGCTCAGCGAGATCGCTCCCGCTATGATGACAACGTAAATCCAAGCGCGACTTCCGGATGAACGGCGCGGCATTTCCTCTGCGAAGTCCGTCCGCTTGAGTCCTTCCGGTGTTAGTTCGAATGCCCAGGCCAGAATCAACGCGATTGGGAATCCAATGATGATAATTAGCACGATCAGCCGGATACCCCAGCTTGGTATTTCAAAAAACGGAAAGACCTGCGTCGCGACCTGGACCAACAACCAGCCGACGACAGCGTAGGCGGCCGCAACTTTGTAAACGTTGCGCCGCTTCAGTTCGGCGAAAAAACTCGTCAAATTCACGGCTGCGCGCTAAGGAGTTTTAAGAATCGCGGATCATTGCGCAACCCATCCCATTCCCAGCGATGCTTCAGGTCATTCACGGTGATACTGTAATTCACGCTGTCGACTGCTCCCGGCGTCTTCAGCAATCGTTCGATTAATGGAATAGCCAGTTCCTTTTCCCCCACCCGCGCGTAAATCAGCGCGAGATTGCAATTCATAATCGCGCCGTCGTAGGCGTCCTTTGATTCCGGTTTCAATTCCACCGCGCGACGCCCCTCTCGAATTGCGTCATCGTGTTTGCCCATGAATGCGTAGAGCATCCCCAGAGTAGCATGGCGGTCCGCGGCGTCGGGCGCTTCCTGCACTTGTTTTTCGAGTTCGGGCCGAGCAGCCGCGAAATCTTTCTCCGCCGCGGGACGATCATTCCGCGCAACCGCCGTGATTCCGGCAAGAAACGATTTCGGCGTTAGTGCACTGTTGAAGTACGAAATTTCGGTTAAAGAGGATTTCTCCAATACCTCCGCGGCACGGGCGAAATCGCGTTCCAGCATGGCTGCCTCCCACCATGAGCCTGTCACGGCGCCATCGGGGTCGACTCCGGCCGGGATTTGCGCCAGCAGATTTTTCAGCGTCGCGGTTTCTCCTTTCCGCATGAATTCGACATACCCAGACTGAATTTTTGCAACAATGGAATCAGGTGCCAGGGCGCGCAGTCGCGCTGCAACCACCGCCGCCTCGTCCCAGCGTCGCATCGAAGTATAGGTAAACAGGAGATTGCGAACGATGTTCGGATTCTGCGGATCGAGTTTCTGAACTCTTTCGAACGCCTCGAGCGATTCCGGCCAGCGCCCCTGTCGCCGGCGAATCGCCGCCACCAGCAGTCCGATATAGCCATCGTTCGGAAGTAATTCCTGAGCAGTAGCAAATTCGGACAGCGCCCGCTCATAGTCGCTATCGATCCAGTAATAGCATTCTCCGAGAGCGATGTGACCTTCGCCCAGGTTCGGCTGCAACCGCAATGCGATCTCGGCCTCGGCCCGCGCCTTCGCTTTCCGAGAATCAGTCGGTTCGTAAAAATGAAAAATTCGTGCGCAGGTGGAACCGAGTCGAGCGTGGGCAAGAGCAAAGTTCGGATCGAGCTTTACCGCTTCCGAATACAAGTCTTCCGCGCGGTTGAAGTCCTGGAGCAAGGTGTCAGGGCCTTCCTCGATCGGAACGGCACGCAGATACATCGTCCAGGCGTCCGCGTTCTCGGTTGGCTTGCGTTCAATCCGCGCTTTTTCATCCGGCGTTAACGACGCGCGCAACGCGTCTGCGATTTCCGCCGCCAGCTCACCCTCAAGCCCGAGCGCATCACTCAAATTGCGATCGTAACGATTCGCCCAAACGTGGTGGTCACTTCGCGCGTCGATCAATTGCGCATTTACCACCACCCGATCCTTGTCTCGACGCACGCTTCCCTCAAGAATGTTCGCCACCCCAAGCGTCTCCGCGATCGCACGAATATTCCGCTCTCCGGTATCGCGATATTTCATCACGCTGGTGCGACTGATCACACGCAAGGCTTTGATTCTTGCCAGGTTCGTCAGCAGATCGTCCTGAATGCCCTCGGCGAAAAAGGCGTTCTCAGCTTCTTTGCTGAGGTTCTCGAATGGAAGAACCGCGATGCCGTTCGCATCCATTGCCGCTTGAACCGGGTGCAGGCCAAATCGATCGCGCAGCAGAAAAAGCGCGAGCCCAACGATCGCGATCGCAACTAACGAGCCGAAGACAATCCCGTTCCGTAACTTCGTTCGCCCTCGTCGCGCCAGAATCGCGCGCGCCTCACGCTCGCGTTGAATTTTCGCCGGCACCTCCGCATTTCCAAGGCTGTCCGTGGCGAGATTCACCAGACGAATCCCAACTCCATGCTTGACCATCACCTCACCAAGTTCATGCAAGTGTGGACGCCAGCGCTCGTGATGTTCCAAATCTTCCGCCACACGTTTGCTCAACAAAATGTGACCAGCGTCGCCGCAATCCATCACTCGCTGCGCGATGTTGATGCCTGCGCCGGCGATATTGGCGCGCTCGTTCACGTCGGTGACTTCGTTCACCGGGCCACTGTGAATTCCCATCCGCAGCTGAAAACGCGGACGGCTCTTCAACGCCTCCGCGATTTCCAGTGCACATTGGGCCGGAGCTTCCGGACTGTTGCGAAAAATCAGCGCAATACCGTCACCGGTCGGTAGTCGCAACAGCGCGCCCGCCGCATCCGCGGCCCGAAACTGTTCAGTGTTCCGGACAATCTCATTCAACTCGCGCAAAACTTCGCTCTGCTCGTTGTGCAGCAGCTTCGAGTAACCGACGATGTCGATGAATAAGACATGCGCGATCTCCAGCTTGAGATCCCGGCTCGTTTCCCCACTCATTTTGCAGCCCACGAAACACACAAAAGACACGAAAAACAAGCTGCCGTCTTCCTAGCGTTCCAGATGAAGGAGCAATCTGATAAATCTGCGGATCGCCTTACTCTTTGTGTAATCCAGTATAATCCCGTGAATCCTATCTCCTTTTCGTCGTGAGCTATGGCGAATACGGCTGCTATCACGCGAAATCCATTTTTTTACACCCCTGAACGAAAGAAAGTCTGGACCTGTCAAACGGGGATAGATAATTTTAATGCCCGAGCTGGAATTACTGGCCTCCCGTACAAACGGCGGCATGACAAGGGCGTCAAGGAGTCTGCTCCCAACGGTGGTTGGCGATTTTCGCCTTCTCTACTCGCAATGATTAAACAACAATCCGCATTGCAGCAGCGCAAGAAAGGTGGCCGGCGGCAAATTAAGATGAAAGATTTGCCGCCGAAAAGGAACCAAAAAGGCGGAAGCTCCGGGAAAATAGTGGGCTCCGAGAACGGAAACTCTGCAATCCCAACTTCGCTTCAGGAATTTCTCCAGAGCGATTCATTACCGATTAGTTCGAACTGATTCTCTCGTTGTAGGGGCGGCCGTGTCGGCCGCACAAATAACGAAACCGATTTGCGGCCGACACGGCCGCCTCTACACGGCCTGCAATTGGGAGCGTCTATGCCGGACGCCAAAAGAGCCTAATTCCTTACAAACAAGTCTACAAAGATCACAAAGTGGTAGTCCGCAGATTTCCCCAGATTTTCAGAAACATGAATTCTTTTCATCTGTGTAAATCTGCGAATGGAGCCGATAGGATCAACGACATAGAAGGTAAAGTCGCGACGGGCAACGGCGAGCGAGTTGGGAAAGGAGCGAGTTTCAAATCCGCGGACAATCTGATCATCGAAAAACGGTTGCGCCATTGCACCGGCAACGCAGCTTGTTCGTTCTTATGCGCATTCTGTCCTGTCCTGCTTTACTGCGATTTATTCTCGCCTTGCCGTTCGTGCCGCTCGCATCAGCTGAGAATTTGGCGAATACAACACGGCTGCTGCGTTTTCCCGCCACCAACGGCCAGCAAATCGTCTTCTGTTACGCAGGCGAACTTTACACCGTCGCCAGAGATGGCGGTGTCGCTCGCCGCTTGACGAGCGGACCCGGCTATACTTCGTTCCCGCGCTTCTCCGCCGACGGAACACAACTCGCATTCACTTCGCAATACGACGGCAACACCGAGGTCTATGTCATGCCGTCTGAAGGTGGGGTGCCTAAACGGCTGACTACCTCACCTACTCTCGGGCGCGACGATATCTCGGACCGAATGGGACCAAACAATCTCGTCATGACTTGGGAGAACACCAAGCCGCTGATCGTATTCCGCTCGCGCGGAAAATCGTTCGACGATTTCATCGGCCAGCTTTTCACCGTCGGGCTGGACGCGGAATTGCCGCAGCAACTTCCCGTGCCGCGAGGAGGGTTCGTCTCCTTTTCGCCGGACGATTCGAAGATGGCGTTCAACCGAATCTTCCGTGAGTTCCGGACCTGGAAACATTACCGCGGCGGAATGGCGGATGATATCTGGATCTGCGATTTCAAGAACGGCACCACCGAGAATCTGACCAACAATCCCGCGCAGGATATCTGCCCGATGTGGGGACCCGATAATCGCATTTACTTCGCTTCCGATCGCGACGGCCGGATGAATCTTTTTTCGATTGATCTGGCGAGCAAAGAACTCAAACAACTAACCAACTTCAAGGATTTCGACATTAAGTTCCCATCCATCGGCAAGGATGCGATCGTTTTCGAAGAAGCCGGTTACATCTGGCGTTATGATCTGGCCAGCGGCAAGGCCGCGCCGGTGCCGATCGAGATCAAGGAAGACTTTGCTTCGGGGCGGGAGGCATTTGTCGATGCATCCAAGCATATCCAGTCAGTTAATCTCGCTCCCGACGGAGAGCGTGTAATTGTGGTGGCGCGCGGGGACCTTTTCTCCGCGCCGAAGAAAGAAGGCACTGCACGCAACCTCAGCAAAACTTCAAACGCACACGAACGTGACGCCGTTTGGTCGCTAGACGGCAAATGGATTGCCTACAATTCCGATGCGACTGGCGAGAACGAATTGTATATCCGTTCCCAAGACGGCAAGGGACAAACTACCCAGGTAACGAGCGGAGCCGATACCTACTACTATCAACCGGTTTGGTCGCCCGATAGCAAAAAACTACTCTGGTCCGATCGCCTGCAACGGCTGCGTTACGTCGATGTAACGACAAAAGCGGTCACTGAAGTCGATAAGGATAAATGGGGCGAGATTCAATCTTACAATTGGTCGCCCGACAGCCAGTGGATTGCCTGGGCGCGCCCGGAACAGAACGATCTCCCGAGAGTTTATCTTTATTCCGTTGCGAACAAGAAACAGACGCCTGTTACCGATGAATGGTATGGATCGACCAATATCGCTTTCAGTGACGACGGTAAATACCTTTTGCTGGCATCAGCGCGCGACTTCAAACCAACCTTCGGCGCGGAGGAATTCGAAAATGTTTATCTCGACATGGAGCGGATTTATCTCATCACTCTGGCAAAAGATACGGAACCGCCTTTAGCTCCCCGTAGCGATGAAGTAGGAAAGGCGGAAGAAAAACGCGCGAAGGAGAAAGAAAAGGAAGGCGAAGGTAAAAAGACCGAAGAGAAGAAGTCGCCCTCCCCTTCCCCGTCAGCATCTCCCAAGGCCGGTGAGATAAAAAAGAAGCCAGTCGTAGTTAAAGTAGATGTTGACGGAATTCACGATCGTATTTCCGGCGTTGAAGTTGTTCCGGGAAACTACAGCAATATTCGAATGGTAGACGATCGCATTTTCTATCTCCGCCGGACCGTCGCTGACGATACGACGGATGATGAAGGCGATCAGGATGGTCGCGATCGGAAAGCGCACCTTTGCGTTTATAGCATGGAGGACCGGAAAGAGACTGTCTTAGGTGATGTAAACAGCTATCAGATCTCGGACGATGGCAAACGGATGCTCGTTAAAATCAAAAAAGATTACGCCATCATCGATCTTCCAAAGGACAAGCTCGAGACCAAAGATCATGAGCTGAAACTCGCCGCGTTGGACATGCAGCTCGATAAACATGCGGAGTGGAATCAGATCTACTTCGAGTGCTGGCGGCAGATGCGTGATTTCTTTTACGCGCCGAACATGAACGGCAGCGATTGGAAGGCGATGCGCGACAAGTACGCCGCGCTTCTGCCATTCGTTAATCATCGCAACGATCTTACCTATCTCCTTGGCGAGCTCATTGGTGAACTAAACAGCGGCCACACCTACGTCGGCGGCGGAGAACGCCCTGAGACTCCACGGATCAAGCTGGGATTACTCGGGGCCGAGTTCTCGCGCGATCCGGCAAGCAAAGCCTATCGCATTGATCGTATTCTCCCGGGCGAAAACTGGGATAAACACACTCGTTCACCGCTCACTGCCCAAGGTGTGAACGTGAAAGTCGGTGATTACATCATTGCAATTAACGGCACGCCAGTTTCAGGAATGGCGAACTTGTACGATGGATTAATCGGAACCGCAGATAAACAGGTCATTCTGCGAGTTAACTCGAGACCAAGTGAGGACGGAGCGCGTGACGTTACCGTTGTGCCTGCCGCAGACGAATCGCCCCTCTACTACCTGGCGTGGGTGCAGAAGAACATCGATTACGTGACCAAGAAAACGAATGCTGAAGTTGGTTACCTTCATATCCCGGACATGGGTAGGCCCGGCCTGAATGAATTTACCAAGCTCTACTTCCCACAGATTCGAAAGAAAGCGTTGATCGTCGATGTGCGCGGCAACGGTGGCGGATTTGTTTCACCTCTTGTAATCGAACGACTACGTCGCGCATTGCTCATGGTCGGGATCGCGCGGAACGGCATGCCCCAGACTGACCCGCCGCAAACCTTTGTTGGTCCGATGGTCACCCTAATCAACGAGTTCTCCGCTTCGGACGGCGATATTTTCCCTTATCGCTTTAAGACCCTTGGTCTCGGCAAACTAATTGGCAAGCGGACCTGGGGCGGCGTCGTAGGCATTCGCGAATCCCTGCCGCTGGCGGACGATGGACAATTCTTTAAGCCAGAATTCGCGATCTATTCCAAGGATGGTAAGGATTGGATCGTCGAAGGTCACGGTGTTGATCCCGATATTGTGGTCGATAACGATCCGGCTAAGGAGTTCCGCGGCGAAGATCAGCAGCTCGACCGGGCTATCCAGGAAATTCAGCAAGAGCTAAAGACGAAACGCTACGAATTGCCATCGCCGCCTCCCTATCCGAATAAAAACCCAACTCCAAGTCCGTAAAGGAGCGTTGCGACGTACCTTGAATGTGGAAGAGACCCCAGTCTCCCGACGCACAAATGTCGCGGCGCTAAGGCCGCTTCCACTCTGCGAGTAGTGAACGAACCGAAAACTCCGTCGCTTCCTTTACTTGATCCACCACCCGACGAGATCCGTCGCATGGCCAATGCCGCCGTTGAATTGATGGTGGAATATCTTGGCACCCTTCGCGATCGCCGTCTCTATCCTCGCACCAGCTCCCGAGAAATACGCGAACAAGTCGATCGCTCGTTGCCCGCAGAGGGGACCGATTTTGACCAACTGCTCGACGTAATCCGCAAACCTTTGCTCGAGTTCAGCCGACACAATGGTCATCCGCGAATGTTCGGTTACGTTCAAGCGCCCGGCACCGCCATTGCCGCCATCGCCGATCTTCTCGCCTCCACATTGAATGCGAATCTCACGGCGTGGCGTTCGGCCCCCGCCGCAGTCGAGATAGAACGGCTCACGATTGACTGGATCAAACAAATCATTGGCTTCGATCCGAATGCAGCTGGTCTTTTTGTCAGCGGCGGATCGATGGCGAATATGGCCGCACTCGTCGCCGCGCGACGCGCCAAAGCGCCGGCGGAAATTTCAAACGAAGGCGCGCAGTCGTTTTCGCACGCGCTGCGTGTTTATGCTTCCGAAGAGGTTCATCATTCCATCGCTAAAGCCGCAGCATTCCTCGGTATCGGACGCGACAACGTCCGCATGATTGGCATCGATGAACGGTACAAGATCAATCTCGATGCGCTTGTGGCCGCAATTGAAGAAGATCGCGCGGCTGGGCATCTGCCGATTTGCGTGGTTGCTAATGCGGGAACCGTTGCGACCGGCGCCTTTGATCCGCTCGCACAAATCAGCGAAATCGCGTGCCGATTCAATCTTTGGTTACACGTGGATGCTGCTTACGGCGGATTTGCCGCGCTCGCGTCGACGACCCGGCCGTTGTTTACTTCCATCGCCCAAGCAGATTCGGTCGCGCTCGATCCGCACAAATGGCTTTATCTTCCGGTCGATTGCGGCTGTATCTTGTATCGGGATTCGGAAGCTGCTCGCGCCGCCTTCGCCCACGAGGCGGAATACACTCGTGTCATCGGACAGGAGGCCGACGAAGCTTTCGCGTTTTGGGATTACGGCCCGGAATTGTCACGTCGTTTCCGCGCGCTCAAAGTCTGGATGCTGTTGAAAGGCGTCGGCCTGCGGGCACTTGGCGACGCCATCGAGAAGGACCTGGCTTGCGCTCGTCATTTCGAAAAGTTGATCAAAGAAAGTGACGATTTCGAAATGCTCGCTCCAGTCGAGCTTTCGATTTTTTGCTTCCGCCATGTTCCGGCACACTTGAAAAACGCGATTACCAGGGCCGGTTCGACGGAGCGCGCGGAGGCCGAAACCGATCTCGACGCCCACAATGAACGTTTGCTTCTCGCGCTGCAGCACGATGGCAGTTCCTATCTTTCCAATGCGCGCCTCCGCAGCCGTTTCGCACTCCGCGGCTGTGTCATGAATTACCGGACAACGCTGCGCGACATGGAAATCCTGCTGGACGATTTGAGAAGAGTGGCAGCGCAAATAGAGGGAAACTGACTAGTGCCAAGTGGGCATATACAGGCTGGCAGCTTGCACTCAAAATGTAGCTGCCCCCGTCGCCGGCGGCAGATCCGAAAAATCCTGCCGCCGGCAACAGCGGCAGCTACAACCGCTTTCTAAGGAATGGTCCGCGCTGGTCTGTTCGGCTAGAACTTGCTACTATGACTGAGGACCGATGGCGATCAGACGGCGTGACAAAATCATTCTTGGATTAGCGGCTAGCGTTCTGTTCGCGCT
>QHPN01000069.1:14031-14463 GCA_003219115.1 Verrucomicrobiota bacterium
TCTCCTATCTCGTTAGTTGGCAGCGAGGAATAGACGCCATCCAAAAAGCGAATAGCGCACTTATCGCGGGACAATGGGACAAAACGTGCGATCTGGCTAATGCAGCCCTTCGACGGCACATTGGGAATAGCCTCCGGGCCACCGCACTCTACCTGCATGGCGCCGCCTCTAGTCGTTTGAACCGTTTTGCGGACGGTGTTCGAGACCTAAACAAAGCGATAGCGTTGGGAAGCAATACTGGACCAACCTATTTCGAACGGGGCTACGCCCTTGTTAATACCGCACGTCTCGATGAAGCAGAAAGCGATTTCTCCAAGGCGATCATCTTCGACCCAAACCTGGGCTGGGCCTATTACTATCGTGGTTGGATTCGAATGACGCGACATAAGTGGAACAAGGCTCTTTCTGATTTCACCGAAGCAATCCGCTGCC
>QHPN01000069.1:14621-16452 GCA_003219115.1 Verrucomicrobiota bacterium
CCAGGCCCCGCGAGCGCGTCTGCAACATTCGATGCTGCATTGTTCGAAAGAGACCAAAAAGTTTCCCCACCAACGCTGCCGGCAATCAACTTGACCAAGGCTCAACATTGGACCCGCGAACACGAACTCTATGTCACAGCGCAGAAAGCGGAAGCGATGGGCAACTTTGAAGGCGCGATCGATTGCTACAGCCAAGCCCTGGCGCTGAATCTTAGCCCGCAGGCGAATAGCGTTGCTCACATGAATCGCGGCAACAACTACCTGAAGATGAACGACGAAGATCGGGCTCTGGCCGAATATGACGCTGCCATTCGGGATAACCCTCGCAATGCCGGTGTTTACGTGAATCGTGGCGAAGTGCTCGGAAACCGTCAGATGCACGAGAAAGCGATCGCGGACTACGCTACCGCGCTTCGACTGAACCCGAATCAGGCGGAAGCGTATTACAATCGTGCTCTCGAATATCTAAAGACAAAAAATATTGATGCGGCAATTCACGATCTCGATACTGCAATTAAACTTAAGCCAGATCTCTGCGAATCGTACCTAAGACGCGCGGCAGCTTTTGCCCGAAAAGGCGAGATTGCACGACAACGCGCCGATTTGGAAACCGCGGCAAAATCGAGGCAAATTGTCAGACAATTGCTCTGAACTCGTTGGCCTGGCTCCTAGCTACGACGCCCAACACAAGCATCCGTGATGGAAAGCACGCGGTGGCAATTGCAACACAAGCATGCGAACGGGTACAATGGAACTTTTCGTCATACATCGATACGCTGGCAGCGGCTTATGCCGAGGCCGGCGATTTTGACAGCGCAGTCAAATTCGAACAAATGGCGATCGCGCGTCTGAGGGCTGGTCCCGACTCAAAAGCGGACTACGAAAAACGCCTGAACCTCTTTGAAACTGGCAACCCGTATCGGGAAGAAGAAACGAAACGGTAGCGCGACTTCAAACTAAGCCTATCGCAAATTTTCAGTCGCACCGCGAAATTCGCGCTAGATTATTGGATGCCGTTTCAGCTCGAATCCAATTACAAGCCGCGAGGGGACCAGGGACAGGCAATTGCCAAGCTAACCAAGTCGCTTCAGGCGGGCAACAGGCATCAGACGCTGCTTGGAGTTACCGGCTCCGGTAAGACATTTACGATGGCAAACGTCATTCGAGAGACCGATCGGCCGACGCTGGTCATTTCCCATAACAAAACACTGGCGGCGCAGCTTTACTCGGAGTTCAAACAGTTTTTCCCGCGCAACGCGGTCGAATATTTCGTGAGCTATTTCGATTATTACCAGCCGGAGGCCTACATCCCCCGCTCCGATACCTACATCGAAAAGGACTCCTCCATTAACGAAGAGATCGAGCGCTTGCGTTTGTCTGCCACGAGTGCGCTTCTCAGCCGCCGCGACGTCATCGTGGTAGCCAGTGTTTCCTGCATTTACGGCATCACCTCGCCGGAGGATTACGAACGGATGTTGCTGACGGTGAAGCGCGGACAACACACGTCCCGCGAAGCCGTGCTCGGGCGGTTGGTCGACATGCTCTACGAGCGTAACGACATGAATTTCTCGCGCGGACGTTTCCGTGTTCGCGGCGACGTGGTCGAGGTTTATCCGGCGACGGCTGATGAAGAAGCGGTGCGGATTGAATTTTTTGGTGATGAGATCGACGCCATCACGCGATTCGATCCGCTGACCGGCCATGCCCGCGAAGCATTGAATCTGATCACATTTTTTCCGGCCAAACAGTTCGTTACTCCAGCCGACAAGTTGAATCGCGCTCTAACGACAATTAGGGCGGAGCTGGACGATCGGATCAAGCTATTGGAATC
>QHPN01000230.1:0-400 GCA_003219115.1 Verrucomicrobiota bacterium
GGATCCGCGGCTTGATGTGCTCGCAAAGATGTCGCATTCGCCAAGAGTCGTGCCGGCGGCGATCGAGTTTGTCGATATCGCCGGGCTGGTCAAAGGCGCGAGCACAGGCGAAGGTCTCGGCAACCAATTTCTCAGTCACATTCGTGAAGTCGACGCGATCGTGCAGGTGGTGCGCTGTTTTGAGAGCGTCGATATCCATCATGTTAGCGGTACGATTGATCCGATTCGCGACATCGAAGTGATCAATACCGAGCTGGTGCTAGCCGATCTCGCGTCGCTACAAAAACGACAGCATCGTTTGCAGAAAGAAGTGCGCGCGGGATCAAAAAGCGCGAAGACCGAAAATGCCGTGATCGAGAAACTGCTGCCGCATCTGGATGCGGGAAAACCGGCGGTGACA
>QHPN01000230.1:524-5582 GCA_003219115.1 Verrucomicrobiota bacterium
CTACAGGGCTGCTCAACATGTGCAAGCGGTGGAGGAATACGCCAGGAATCATTTCGCGACGGAAGCGGTGGTGATCAGTGCGCAAATCGAGAGTGAACTGGTTGACCTGAGCGAAACCGAAGCGTCGGAGTATTTACGCGGGATTGGGGTGCAGGAGAGCGGCGTCGGCGCGCTCATCCGCGCGGTCTATCATTTGTTAGGTCTACGCACGTATCTGACGACAGGCGAGAAGGAATCACGCGCCTGGACAATTCATGCCGGCGATAAAGCACCGCAAGCCGCCGGCGTGATTCATACCGATTTCGAGCGCGGCTTTATTGCTGCCGAAGTAGTCCACTATGACGATCTGGTCGCGCTGGGCTCTTTCGCCAAAGCACGTGAAGCAGGAAAACTACGGATCGAAGGCAAAGAGTATGTGGTGAAGGATGGAGACGTGGTCGAGTTCAGGTTCAACGTATAGCCCACCCCCAAAATGACGAAGCACTAATGACGAAGGACGAAGGAAGCCCGAATGCTCAAATGACTGACGAGTAAATCATTCGTCATTCCTTCGTGCTTCGTCATCCGTCATTCGTCATTCGTCATTTATTCCCCCGCATAGAGAATCCGCCCGCATTGCTCGCAACTCACGATCCCGTTCCCACTCTTCACCTGCACCACCGTCGCGGTCGTCACTTTCATGTGGCATCCGGTGCAAACGCCATGCTCGACCGCAACGACAGCTGCGTCCCCTTTGCTGGCGAACAATCGCTCATACCGTTCCATCACGTCCTCTTCGATGTTTTGCGCGAGCTGGGCGCGTTCGTTCTTGAATTGTTCGAGCTGTGTTTGGAGTGTCTTCGATTTCTCTTCCAGATCGGCCAGCTGCCGGTTGACCGAATCGCGTCCAGCCGCGGCTGTCTTTTCCGCTGTCGAAATCTCAGCGCGCAACTTGTCGGCCTGCTCCATTAATTCGAGCTCCTGATCTTCGAGTTGCACGATTTCCTTTTCGTAGCGTTCGATTTCGTGTCCCATCGCCTGGAACTCGTCGTTCTTGCGCGTCTCATACTGCTGCGTCTTTAACCGCGAGATGCTGCTTTGACGTGTCCCGACGTCGAGCTCCAGTCTCTTGCGATCGACTTCGAGCTGGCGGGCGCGTTGTTTTAACGACTCAAGGCTGGCGGCAGTGGCAGCCAGTTGCGCTTCGAGATTTTTGCGCTGTTGCGGCAGCGTCTTTATCTCAAGGCCGATCTGCCGGATTTTTTGATCGCGATCCTGCAGGATTAGTAACTTTTCGAGCTCGGCTTGCACTCGCCAAACGCTATCGAGTGACGGCAGGGGCGTCAATTATGACAAAAGAAAGTATCCTTCGGCAACGTAGGCCAAGCACCGTCGCTCGGCGAAATCCACACGTTACCTCCTTCGCCCGAGTTTGTTGACGCAGCAGCTCCCTCTGAACTTCGAGATCGTTTTGACTTCGCCGGAGCACCGGATTACGCCTAATAGCGTTCCACGGGCGAGCGCGCGGCGTTTTCCGGGCTGCGAATGGCGGCACGTTCTTGGCCCAGAACTGCGACCCGTAACTTCCAGATGGCGTCGTCCAGCTTTCGGAAAGCAGCCTCAGAAAATTTCGTCGGCGGCTGCAGCTTGCTCTTGAAGGTCTCAACGCTTTGCAGCGCGCGCGTAATTTGCTTCCGCGGCAGCTTTTCGATAACGCCAACAGCCTCTTCGGCTTTCTCGATTCGGTGACAAATCATGGCCAGATCGTTGCCGGCGGCAAAAGTAAGGCGCAGCATCTCGTCGAAACTGTATTCATTCACAATAGCGCCCATGTCGAGGTCGTCCGTCATGACGAGGCCCTCAAACCCCAGCTCTTCACGCAACAATTCCGTCACGACACGATGACTGAGAGAGGCCGGCGTTTTTTTGGGCTCAAAACAGGGATACCATCCGTGACAAATCATCATGCTATCCACGACTTGGTTGGCGCCACTGCCCGTGAACGCGCGAAATACGGCGAGTTCTTCCTGATCCAATTGTTCGCGGGTGCGATCGATTCTCGGCAGACTATGGTGAGCGTCGACGACCGCAGCAGAATAGCCTGGAAAATGTTTCCCGCAGCTCGTAACGGCTGCCGCGCGCAACGCCACGTTAAACGCACCGGCGTTCCTGATCACCTGCTCGACCGTTTTTCCATAACAGCGACCGCGTAACGAATTGTCGGCGTCGTCATCAAAGGAAATGTCGAGCACGGGACAGAGATCGAGATTAAAACCGAACAAACGCAGCAAGTGCCCGGTGATGTCGCCGTGTTCGCGAATCAACCTTGCGTCATCCTTGTCGCGCAACTGCTGGGCATTGGGTGGTTCATTTCCGATCTGTCGCAGGCGCGAAACGCGACCGCCTTCCTGGTCGATGGTGATAATTGGTTCGACGATGCTTAAGTCCCGCAGGTCATCGGTCAGCTTTCGCAATTGTGCCGGCGTTTTGATATTGCGAACGAACAAGATGAATCCGCCCGGTTGCACCCGGCGCAGGAGTTTCGCTTCGTCGACGCCAAGCTCATAACCCTGGACACCGACAAGCAACAGTTGACCCACGGAAGCGCGCTTCATAACGTCGAAGCTAAATTTGATGCCTTTCGCCGGAAACAAAATTTTTGTCGTTCTTGCATCGATTCTGGTTGGGGTGAACGCATCCGGCGCCGTCGAGCTCGGCATCGATGTGCTGGAATCGAACGGTTACGCATTGCTGAAGAATAAACGCGTAGGTTTGATTACGAATCAAACCGGAGTGGATTCGCGCGGGGTCCGGACCCGGGTGTTACTACAAAAGAATTGCAATCTGGTCGCGCTTTACGCTCCCGAGCACGGGCTCGACGGCACGCAAAAAGCCGGTCGCTACATTCGTTCCCGCCGCGATCCCGTGACCGGATTGACTGCGCACTCGCTCTACGGCCCCACCCGCAAACCAACTCCGGCGATGTTGCGCGGCATCGATACGCTCGTCTTCGACCTGCAGGACATCGGTTGTCGCAGTTACACCTACATCAGCACGATGACGAAATGCATGGAAGCAGCGGCGGAAAATCACATTGAATTTGTGGTCCTGGATCGGCCTAATCCGCTGGGCGGTCTGCGCGTGGAAGGTCCGCTCGTCGAACCGGAATGGATTTCGTTCGTCGGGCAAATCCCGGTGCCCTACGTCCACGGAATGACCTGTGGTGAGCTCGCGCGCATGATCAATGGCAAAGGTTGGGTCCGCGGTCACTGCGACCTCAACATCGTGCCCATGCGTGGATGGTCGCGCAATTTTACCTGGAACGATACCGGCCTGCGCTGGATTCCAACGTCACCAAATATTCCACGTTGGAATTCGCCGCTCTATTATGTCGCGACCGGTTTGATCGGCGAATTGCGCGGTCCCGAAACTGGTGTCGGCGGGGCGAAGCCATTCGAAATTCTGGCGGCCTATGGCATCAATGCCAGCGCATTTACGGAATACATGAACTCGCAACATCTGGCCGGAATCAGTTTCAGCGAGTACGGCAGCGGTGCGGTGCGTGGAAGTTATTTGCACATCGATCCAGCAGCCCCGGGAAATTTGACTGCGATCAACATTTACGGGCTGGCGGAAATGAATCGCCAGTTGCGCACCAACCTGATTGCACGGAGCAGTCGCGGAAAGCGCGAGATGTTTTTCAAATGTTGCGGCAGCTCTTCCATTGCATCGCAATTTGGCAGGGGCACAGGACCAGGTGGAATCGTCGCCAGCTGGGGGGCAGACGTCGTGCGATTTAAAGGCGAACGCAGCCAATACCTGCTTTATTGAATTGCAAAAGATCGGCATTTACGGCGGCACTTTCGATCCGGTTCATCATGCCCACCTGATTCTGGCGCGCTTTGCTTTGGAAAAATTCGCGCTCGAAAGGATCATTTTTGTGCCAACGCGCATTTCGCCTCACAAAAACGCCTCTGTGGCGACCCCGGAAACGCGCCTGCAGATGTTGCGTAGTGCCATCGAAAGCGAACCGCAGTTTGAAGTCGACGATTGCGAACTGGAACGCGACCCGCCCTCTTACACCATCGATACCGTCAAAAAGCTAAAGGAGAAACATCCGGGCGCTCATTTGTTTTTGCTGATTGGTGACGACAACCTGGCTGGGCTACCCAGCTGGCGGGGTTTTGAGGACTTGCGCCACATGGTAACATTCATTGTTCTGCAACGCGCATTTACCCCGGTCGCCCACGAATACTTAAGTGTGGATCGTCGCATCGACATCTCCGCTACCGAAATTCGTCAACGCATGGCCACCGGGCGCACCATTCATTTTCTGGTTCCGCGGGCGGTGGAAGAAATCATTCGCGCGCGCGGTCTTTATCGGGAGGTAGCGAAATAGAATCCGAAGCCCTAGCTAAACTCTGCGCCGAGCTCGCTTCCAACAAGAAAGCAGAAGAGATCGTTGTCATGGATTTGCGCGGGATTTCCACGTTCACCGATTTCTTTGTTATTTGTTCGGGAACCTCCGAGCCGCACTTGAAAGCGATTGCGGGCGAGGTCGAGACCAAGTTAAAGGAGGATCACGGTGTTCGCGCGACCGCGATCGACGGATTTCCCGCCAGCCAATGGATCGTGCTCGATTATTTGCAGGTGATCGTTCATGTCTTCCATCACGCGAAACGCGCTTTCTACAGTCTGGAAGACTTGTGGAGTGACGCGCCGCGGGTGGAATGGGAATCAGCGCAGTCGACACGTTGAATTGAGGAATGGGAGAGACACGCGGAAGCGTGTCGCTCCGAGCTGTAGCGGCAGCCGTGTCGGCTGCATATTGAGCGGTTAGTCTAGCTCGAGAAAGGCGGGCGACATGCCTGCCACCACAGAGCCAAGATCTTTCGTGTTTACGGGGTTCTCTTCGGCGAAGCCGACGCTGATGCAGCGGTCGCTGGAGACGCAGCACCTGATGTGGCGGGTGCCTCGGGGGGCTTCACACTCAGTAGTTCGACTTCGAAAATAAGCGTTGCGTTCGGCCCGATGTCTTCGCCCGCGCCGCTCGGCCCGTAAGCCAGGTTTGATGGAATA
>QHPN01000231.1:0-8678 GCA_003219115.1 Verrucomicrobiota bacterium
GGATGAAAATCTATTTTGATCACGAGAAGCTGGACGTTTATCGGGAATCGATCAATTTTTGCGGCTGGGTCGGCGAATTTCTCGCATCGATTTCGGCCAAGGCGGCGGCGAAAGACCAACTCGATCGCGCATCAACGAGCATCCCGTTAAACATCGCGGAAGGGAACGGGAAGTTCTCGGCTAAAGATCGCGCCCGTTTCTTTGAGATGGCGCGGGGATCGGCGTTGGAGTGCGCCGCCTGCCTCGACGTTTTGGTCGTACGCAAACTTGCAAAAGAAGAACCACTAGCGGGACAGAAGGAACGCCTCGTTAGGATCGTCGAAATGCTTGTCGGCTTGCTGCGTAGGTTTTCTGAGCGCGCAGATGTGTTGCGGGAGGAAGCGCCGGATTATTTATCCGAGCACGAGCACGAGCATGAGCGCGAGCAGGAGCAGGAAAGGGAATGAAGCTTTCCCTTCGCGATCTCGAGGTGCGCGGGAAACGCGTGCTGGTGCGGGTGGATTTCAACGTGCCGGTGGAGGAGCGCGACGGGAAGATTGTGATTACGGATGACACCCGGATGCGGGAGGCGTTGCCGACGATCAACTGGCTGCGCGAGCACGGAGCGAAAACGATTTTGGGTCGACAAGTACACGCTACGGCCAGTGGCTGATCATTTGCACACGTTGCTCAATCAGCCGGTGATTTTCAGTCACGATACCATCGGCGAGGTGCCGGAGAAAATTGTGACGCATATGAAGGACGGCGACGTGACCTTGCTCCAGAATCTTCGGTTTCAGCCCGGGGAAGAGGCGAACGATTCGGAATTTGCCAAGGCGCTGGCAAAGTTGGGCGATCTTTATGTGAACGATGCGTTCGGAGCGGCGCATCGGGCGCATGCCAGCACTGCGGGGACCACGAAATTTATGGCCCAATCCGCGATGGGTTTCCTGATGGAAAAGGAGCTTCGTTATTTGCACGAAGAACTTGATCGGCCGGGCAAGCCGTTCGTCGTGATCATGGGCGGCGCGAAAGTATCGGATAAAATCGGAGTGCTGAAAGCGTTGATGGAAAAGGCGGACACGATTTTGATCTGCGGCGCGATGGCGAACACGTTTTTCAAGGCCCAGGGAATTCCGATTGGTGCGAGCCGGGTCGAGGCAGACAAGGTAGATCTGGCCAACGAACTTCTGGCTCTCGCGAAAAAGAAGGGCGTAAAGCTGGTGTTGCCGGCCGATGCAATCATTGCGCAGGAAGTTCGGGAGGGGGCGCCGAGTCGCGATTCAGGAACGCTAACTCCGGAGCATGGAATTCCGGATGGCTGGCAAAATCTCGATGCTGGGCCGGAAACAATCGCGCGTTTTATGGGCGAAATCGCCATCGCAAAAACGATCTTGTGGAACGGGCCGCTCGGAGTTTTTGAGATTCCCGATTTCGCCAAGGGCACGTTCGCGATCGCCCATGCGCTGGCGCAATCGAATGCGACGACAATTATCGGCGGCGGCGACTCGGTAACTGCGGTCAAGCAAGCCGGGGTGGCGGATAAGATGACTTTTATTTCGACCGGTGGCGGAGCGAGTCTTGAGTTACTTGAAGGGAAAGACTTGCCGGGCGTTGCCGCCCTCACGGATAAGAACTAGACAGGATCTGGATTAGGAATTTTTTAAATCCTGTTAATCCTGTTCAAAATCGTATGAGAAAGAAAATTGTCGCTGCCAACTGGAAGATGAACATGTTGCAGGCCGAGGCGGCGGAGTTCGTCAAAGATTTGCTGCTGGAGATTGGCGATATGTCGGCGGTGGAGGTGGTGATTGTGCCGCCGTTCACTGCCATCGCGAAAGTGGTCGACTCGTTGGGAAAAGCGCAGAACATCAAAGTTGGTGCGCAGAACATGTATTGGGAACATAGCGGCGCGTTCACCGGCGAAATTTCGGCTCCGATGTTGCGCGATCTTTTTGTGCGCTACGTCGCGACGCCAGATGTTTGGTGAGACGGACAAGATTGTGAATCGCAAGGTGCGCGCGGCGCTGGAAGCAACGTTGCGCCCGATTGTTTGTGTGGGTGAAACGCTGGAGCAGCGAGAGAAAGGGAGCGTGGAAAAAATCTTGTCGTTGCAATTGCGCGGCAGCTTGGCCGGACTCAAAAGCAAGGATCTCCAGGAAACGGTAATTGCATACGAGCCGGTGTGGGCAATCGGGACTGGCCGTAACGCTACGCCCGAACAGGCCCAGGAAGCGCATGCATTTATTCGTGCAACGTTGACTGAGTTGTCGGATGCGAGCACGGCTGGTCGTATGCGCATTCAATACGGCGGCAGCGTCAAGGTGGAGAACGCACGCGCGATAATGTCGCAGCCGGACATTGACGGTGCGTTAGTGGGCGGTGCCAGTTTGGATGCGCGGAGTTTCGCGCAAATTGTCCAGGCGGCGGATGAGGATAAGGACGGGGAGGGAGCGGTGTAATTCCAGCGTCCCATTAAACGCCCAAGTCCAATGTCGGAAGGTCAGAGGGCAATCGTTAAAGCGTTGAAGTGTAGAAGCGTTGATGGGTTGAAGCGGAAATGGGAACGCCGAACCGTTGTCATCCTGAACGAAAGTGAAGGATCTCACCTATTTGCTAGTGGCGACCGAACTTTTAATCGGTAATCATAAGACTGTTGGAGAGGTCCCTCGCTTTGCGCTCGGGATGACAGAATTTTTCTACACAACGCTGGCCGCGATCCTGTGATTAGACGGAGCTGAACACAGGTGTTTGCAAACTGGGTTTTTAGAGGCGGCCGTGTCGGCCGCGGCTGAGGCATGGTGACTGCGGCCGACACGGCCCCCTCTACAGAAGCGGGCTACTGCGGATACACCTCGACCAAGGCGGTTCCGGTGGGTGTCGCCCCGACTCCATGGACAATTGCAGTATAATTTCCCGTGGGGAGGGAAACATAGAGTGCTGGCTCGGCTGCATTAGGCGGGGCAAACCCGGTCGCCTGAATTTGCGTTTTCTGCGGGCTGGTTTGCCAATTGTCGTTAGAATCAACCAGCGCTCCCTGGGCATTGCGCAATTCCAAAGCGGGGTCAGGGAGCGCGTTTGCCACCCCAAATTGAGTGAGCGTCGGCCCTAACGCACGCACAAGAACCGTTTTCTCGCCAGTCACAATTACTCCGCCGATCATGACATTGGCGCCGGTGCCAACCTCACCTCGGGTTGAAAGATTCGCCAGGAGCGAGCCTGGGCCACTATCCTGATCGTAGACTTCTACTAAAGCGACGCCGGTGGTGTTCGCAGAGCCACGAACGATGGCGGTGTACTTACCGGGAACAAGCGTGGTGAGGATGGCAGGTTCCTGGGAAGAACCTGGCGCGCGCCCGGTATCGCTGATTTCCTGTTTGTTCGGGGCCGTGGTCCAGTTGTCATTGCTGAAAAGAAGCGCGCCGTTTTGGGCGTGCAACTCAAGCGCCGGATCCATTAACGCGTTCGTCACGCCAAACTGAACAAGCGATGGGCCGATCCCGCGAGCCAGAATTCGCTTCGAACTACCGCCACTAACAACAAAGCCGCCGATGAGAACATTACTGCCGGTACCGACTTGCGCGCGGGTTGAGAGGTTAGCGAGGCGAGCGGGACCTGTCATCACCATTACGGTAAAGGTCTGGCTCACGTTGGCACCATCGAGATCAGTTGCTTTGGCCATGATGTGGGCTGTGCCCGGTTGCAGTGGGGTAACGAGAAGGTTTTTGCCGCTAATGGTAGCGGTTGCGACGGCTGGATTATCGCTGGAGGCAGTGAAGGCCAGCGGCGAAATGACCGTAATCCCAGCAATTGAAACCAAATTCGGGACCTTGATGAACTGACCCGCGATATAATTGCGCAAGGGCAATGAGTCAAAGGGCGAGCCGAGGTTAAAGACCGGCACGGCTGCGATCGCGTTCACGATAGTCATGCCAACGCCCGTGACGTGGCCAAAAACGGTGAACCCGCCGTTTTGGGTGTCGAGATTAGCGGGCGGACCGCCGTTGTTCGCCAGATTGACAAACCACTGGCTGGTCGCGCTGTTCGGTTTGCCGTCGAGTTTTGCCATCGCGACGGTGCCTATTTTGTTGGAGACGCCCGGCTCATTCTGAATCGGCGAGAAAGCGGGGACTGGCGTCGGTTGCGCGTAGGGTGGCTGTGCTGGGTTGACGGTGCCGATAAATCCCCCGCCTTGCACGACGAAATTGGAAACAGAACGATGAATAAAACTCGAGGCGAGCCCATGCGTCGTCGGGTCGGTCATAAAATATCGCCCAGAATTCACGTAATTCAGAAAGTTGGTGACGGTAATTGGCTTATGTTGTCCATCCAGCGCGATGTTGAAAAAGCCCGTGCTTGACGGAAGCAAAACGCTCATCTGCACTGCGTTCGACGCATCCGGATCGCTAAACACCGCCGTTAGATCAATCGAGCGGGCTGGAGCTCCCGCATATTCCGTGAATCCTGCAATCGGCGTCGTTACGACCGGGGAAACGTTTTGCGCGGAGGCGGTTGTCCCGATCGCCAGGCAAAAGGAAAGGATCAGCGTTAGATTTCTTGTCATAGGGGACGTTTTGCTTAACCCAAGATTTGGTTTAGGCAAGTCGCTCATGGAGTATGGGCGATCACTTGTTGATCTCCAAATAAGTGCGCGCGGCGACCTTGCCTAACTTGGGGTCGATTTTTTCCACCCGCATTTGTTTTAGATACCAGCGATCTTCGATTTTCTGCGCGGAAACGACTTCAAAACGCTTGATCAATTTTCCCGCAGAATCGTAGCCCTCCATTCGCATAAGCGCTCCATTATCCTTGTCGGCCCACAAGAGAATCGAGTCGTATTGCGGGTCGCCGGCTGGGGCCTGCAATTGCACTTTCCAGCAGTTGCGAGTGCGGATGAAATCGGAGCCGATGACGCGGGCGTTCGGCCAGTAGAGAAATTTCAGCGCCAGGTCTTCGTAAGTGATGGCGGTGCCGCGCACCGGCTCGTTCAAGCGGGTGATTTTCTCGGAACCGGTACGGGTGATTTCAACGAGCCGCGAATCATTCGCCCCAATCCGCAATTGCAAGGTTTCGTCCGGATTACTGAAGATATAGCGAATGATCGGTCCGTTTTGAACGAGATGGAACGGCACAATCTTTGCCTCCTGCCGTAGTTGCGCGCGCAAATCGATCTGTTGTTGCGATTGGCGCAGCCGAACATTCGCCAGCAATTGGTTGGCGTCGGGAAGATTTTGTCCCCAAGCCGGATCGAACGCGAGAAAAACGGCGGCGATGAGAGTAGCTTGTTTCGTTCGCCGTGCGCTTTTATTCTCGCAGCGCGCCGGGGCGATTGAATGGACGAGAAGATTTTTCATTTAATTAACGAGCAATGGACGAATCCCGTTTTCGATTTGTTCATGCCGGCGATTAGTTATTCCGATATCTGGACGCCGTTTTTTATTATCGTAGCCATTGCCTTTCTGATCTTCGGCGGTTTTCGCGGTCGCGCATTTGTCTTTTGCACCACCCTCGCGCTTGCCTTGTCTAATGCCGCGGTCGACCCGCTGAAGCACGCCATCGAGCGACCCCGTCCGAAGCAGGTGCAGACCGTGCGCATGATCGAACTGGAGAAAACCCGTCCGAAGATTCTGAGCATTTTTAAGAGACCGATCATCCGTGTCTCGACCGAAGCAGAACGAGCCCGCTCCGGCGCTTCATTTCCATCCGGCCACACCAATAACAACACCGTGATCGCGTGATCGCACTTTGTTGCACGATTTTTTACCGGCGCTGGGGCAAGCTTTACTGGATTATCGCTGCAGCCGTGGCTTACTCGCGAATTTATCTCGGCGCGCATTGGCCGAGTGACGTCTTCGCCACCGTTTTCCTCGCGACCGGCGAAACCTTGCTCATTCTCGCCCTGTGCGAATTGATCTGGCAAAAAATCGTTTCTCGCCGGCTGCCTGAAATCGTCGCGCGTCATCCTCGGCTAGTGGGGCGAGTTTCTAAGTTGCCACCCCGGATATCGCAAGTTGAAAACTTGCGCCACGAATGAAAATCGAGCGTGCCATCTGGTTTTTTATCATCGCGATCACGGTTTTGCGCCTTGCCTTGCTAGGCGCGACCGATCTCGAATTTGACGAGGCGCATTATTGGATGTGGTCGCAGCGACTTGAGCCGGCTTACTTCAGCAAAGGTCCCGGCGTTGCCTTTGCCATCCGCGCCAGCACCATGATTTTCGGTGACAACGAATTTGGCGTCCGCTTTTTTAGTCCGCTGCTTGGTGCCGGCACGAGCCTGCTGCTGTTTTATTTGGGGCGCCGGATGTTCAATGCCCAAACCGCGCTTTGGGCCGTGATCGGGTTAAATGCCACACCGATTTTTAACATTGGGTCCTTCGTAATGACGATCGATCCGCTCTCAATCTTCTTTTGGGTCGCGGCCATGTTTTCCTTTTGGCGGGTGGTCGAGACGAGTCCGAAGTTTTCGTGGTCCTGGCCTTTGACCGGTGCGCTCATTGGTCTCGGGTTTCTCTGCAAATACACGAACGTATTCGAGCTGGTCTCCATCATCGTAATCCTCGCGCTCATTCCGAAATTGCGGGTGGAATTCCGGCGGCCGGGTTTTTATCTGATGCTGCTGATTTTCGCGGCCTGTTGCGTTCCGCCGGCGCGATGGAACCAGCAACACGCCTGGGTGACGATTGGGCATCTGAAATCACGTGGCGGAGTGGCTCAAAGTCTCGGCTTTCATCCCCTGGAATTCTTGAAGTTTATCGGGGAACATTTTCTTCCCTATTCGCCGCTGCTCTTTCTCGGCGTCGCCATCGCCGTGATTGCGGTTTGGAAACGCGCGCAACAGCAACCGCGTCGCCTTTTTTTAATGTGGTTCGGGCTGCCGGTCTTCACGTTTTATGCGCTGCTCTCGTTCAATAAAGCCGCGGCGCCGAACTGGGATGCGCTCGCTTTCCCCAGTTTTGCCTTACTGGCGGTGGCTTTCTGGCAGCCGCATCTGGAAGCGAAACCGGTCTGGCGAGTTCTGGGCGGTTGCGCGCTTGGGCTCGGGATAATTACGAGCGTGCTCGCGCTCGATAGCGACATGCTTCGGAACGTCGGTATTGAAATTAAGCGACGCGATCCATCCGATGGATGGCGCGGCTGGAAAAGCGCCACGGTTGCTCTCGAGACCTTTCGGGTCAAATTCGAACGCGAAACGGAGGAGAAATTTTTCCTTATCGCGGACGAACGCGATCGTGCCTCAGAGATTTCGTTCTATTTGCATGAAAAACGCAGGCAAGGTCCGGGACATCCGCCCTGCTATATCGTCGAGTCGCAGGACGTGGTGAATCAATTTTCATTCTGGCCGCGTTACGATGAATTTGTCGAGCTTCCGCGCGGCGCACCCAATCCGGAAGAGCAGACCTATACCGAAGAAGGCGGGGTTAATTTGTTTCAGGGACGCAGCGCTCTTTATATTCAGGACGCCGGCCGCAAAAATATTCCGCATAATATTCAGCGAGGATTTTCCTCGGCAGAGCGCGTCGCCAGGATCGAAGTCCATCACTTGGGAAGGCTCATTCGCAGCTGGGACGTTTATGTTTGCCTGCGTTATCGAACCCTGCCGTTATGAGCAACGTCTCGGTAGTTGTTCCGCTCTACAACGAAGAAGAGAACGTCGCGATTTTGCAGCGCGAATTGACTGATGCGCTCAGTGGTCTCGATTACGAAATCATTTTTGTCGACGACGGTTCACACGACGAAACCGTCTCCCGCATCGTGCCCGATCCGCGGGTTCGGGTTTTGCGTTTTGAAAAAAATGCGGGACAAAGCGCGGCCATTTTCGCCGGTCTACAAGCGGTCCGGGGTGGCGTCGCGGTTTTGATCGATGGCGATTTACAAAATGATCCCGCCGATATTCCTCGCTTGCTCGCGGAAATTTCAAGTGGCGCGGATCTGGTTTGCGGATATCGGGCGCAGCGCAAAGACACCGTGGTCAAGCGTATCACCAGCCGGGTAGCGAATTTCGTGCGCAGCCGGTTCACGCGCGACGGCGTGCGCGACACCGGTTGCACGCTGAAAGCGCTGCGGCGCGATTGCATTGCGGCGCTGGTTCCGTTCAAGGGCATGCATCGTTTTATTCCAGCGCTGGTCAAGGGTGCTGGATATCGGCTGGTTGAGATCCCGGTGAATCACCGCCCTCGCCGTTTCGGCCAGAGCAAGTACGGCTTGGGTAATCGCGCCGTCCGCGCCACGATCGACATGTTTGGTGTGCGCTGGTTGCTGTCGCGCCGCCTGAATTACAGATTGCGGGAGCCATAATTAGACAGGATTTACAGGATTAACAGGATCAGGCCCGCCTGACTTAATCTGCGAAATCTGCGGATATTTCTCCAGGCTGCTTCGGTCGGTCAGTCAAGTGTCCGAAGAATGATTCGTGGAATGGATTTAAGGGATTGGGTTTAGAAATCCCCTGTTAATCCTGTAACGATCCTGTAGATCCCGTCCTTCTTTTGTCCCCAAATCGCGCTTGTCATCCTAAGGGCCCACGATAAGCTTTTCGCCCCACTGGGGATCTGCATGTCGCTGGCTGAACTTCTCTCTGCTGATCAGATTATCCCTGAAATGAAGGCGACCGAGCGCTGGGACGCCATCGTTGAGCTGATGGATTTGCTGGTGGCGCGCGGCCAGATCAAACCGGAAGATCGCGATGGAATTCTGGCC
>QHPN01000231.1:8711-14378 GCA_003219115.1 Verrucomicrobiota bacterium
CATTGTTCATCGGACCGGCTCGACAAGGTGGTGGCCGCTTTTGGCCGTTCCAGCACCGGAATCGAGTTCGATGCACTCGATAACGCGCCGGTGAAGTTCGTCGTCCTTTTCATTGTTCCCAAAAATCAGTTTCAAACGCATCTTCGCACGCTCGCTTCCATCGCAAAATTCTTGAACGATCGCAGCGTGCGCGATCAGCTCGCCAGCGCCACTTCCGTCGACGAGATTATTTCAATTTTCCGCGCCCGGGCCCAGGCGACGGCGTAAGTCCGAGCCGGACTGGCGGTAAGCGCGCGCGCGGGAATAATTGGATCGAAGGGACACGCTTCTGCGTATCCTGGACGCGGTCCGAGCCGGACTGGCATCAAAGCGCATCCCTCCACTCTGTCATCCTGCGAGTGTAATCCTGGCTTGTGTTGAATGGCCGACTTGGAAGTCGCGCCTCCCAGCCTACACTCAAACGCGATGGAGACATTTCAGGCGCAATTAACCCGGAAACTTTCCGATGCGCTTTCGTCGGCGGGGTTACCATTCGCCGGGGAAGTTACGCCCGCAACTGATCCGCGGTTTGGCGATTATCAAAGCAACACCGCGATGGTGCTCGCGAAACAGCGCGGCGAGAATCCGCGCAAAATAGCGGAGAGCATCGTCAGCAAACTCGACGTCGCGGAAATCTCCGAGCTGCCAAGTGTCGCCGGTGCCGGTTTCATCAACTTTACCCTGAAGCGAGAAGGAGTTGAGGAGAAAATCGCGGAGTTGGTCGATGACGAGCGACTCGGTGTGGCGACGGATTCGTCACCAAAAAAAATCGTGGTCGATTTCGGCTCGCCCAATGTGGCCAAGCCGATGCACGTCGGTCACATTCGCAGCACCTTTTTAGGCGACGCCCTGGCGCGCATCGCAGAGTTCCTCGGGCACGATGTTATTCGGGATAATCACATTGGCGATTGGGGGACGCAGTTCGGAATGGTGATCTGGGGTTGGAAGAATCTGCTCGATCTGGAGTCGCTCAAACGCGATCCGATTGCGGAGCTGGTTCGCATTTACAAGGAGACGAACGAGCGCGGAACCAAGGATGAAACGGTGCGGGAAGCGGTGCGGGCCGAGCTGGTGAAATTACAGGCCGGCGATTCGGAAAATTTCGCGATCTGGAAACAATGCGTCGATCTTTCGCTACAGGAATTTTCAAAAGCATACGAGTTACTCGACATTCATTACGACATTGTTCGCGGCGAAAGTTTCTATAACGACCGGCTCCCGGGCGTGGTCGATCGGTTGCTAAAAAAGGGGCTGGCCGAAATCAGCGAAGGCGCGGTCTGCGTTTTCTTTCGCAACAGTCCTGAGCTGGCGGACAAGCCCGCGATCATTCGTAAGAGCGACGGCGGGTTCAATTACGCGACCAGCGACATCGCGACAGTTGATTATCGAATCAATAAACTGAAGCGCGACACTCTTTGGTATGTTGTCGGCGCCCCACAAACGTTGCACTTCAAACAGATTTTCGAGATTGCACGACGGGAAGGGGACAAGGCCGATTTCCGCCACATTCCGTTTGGCAACGTTCTCGGTGAAAACCGGAAGTTAATGAAGACGCGATCGGGCGAAAATGTTCCGCTACGCGATTTGCTGGAGGAAGCGATCACGCGGGCGGAGAAAATCATCGCCGACAAAAATCCGGAATTGAACGAGCCGGAACGAAAAGAGATCGCGAAAATCATTGGCATCGGCGCGGTCAAGTATGCGGATCTCTCGCAATATCGGATGACCGACTACGTTTTTTCCTGGGACAAAATGTTGGCGCTGCATGGAAACACTGCGCCTTACTTGCAGAACGCTTACGTCCGGATTCGCTCGATTTTCCGAAAGAATGCAGTCGACCCGCTCAGTCGGGGCGGTCCGAGCTCTCCACGGCGAGTCTGCGACCGGGCTGGCGGCTCACGGCAACAGACGGCCGTGACTTTGGCGGAGCCGGCTGAAATGGATTTGGCAAAACGGCTGTGCCAGTTCGCGGAGGTTGTCCCACAGGTGCTGAACGATTTTCGGCCGAACGTTCTGGCGAATTATTTGTTCGAGCTGGCGAACAGCTTTCATGCTTTTTACGAGGCGTGTCCGGTTTTGAAAGCGGAAGAACCAGCGCGTTCATCGCGACTGGCGCTGTGCGATTTGACCGGGCGGGTGCTGCAAGGTGGGCTGAAATTGCTCGGGATCGGGGTGCCAGAGAGGATGTGATGTGCAAATGACGAAGCACGAAATGACGAAATGACGAAGGAATGACGAACAGAGCTGCCAGCGTTCGCCATTAATTCTTTACATTGGGCGTTGGACGTTGGGCGTTGAGCGTTGAACGTTTTCTTTCTTAACCGAGCGAGCAGTGAAAGCCGAGCACCCACGCATCCCAACCGCGACCTACCGCTTGCAGTTCAACAAGAACTTCACCTTCCGGCAGGCGCGCGAAATTGTGCCGTATCTTGATCAGCTCGGGATCAGTCATGCCTACGCATCGCCCTATTTCCAGGCCGGCGCCGAGAGCATGCACGGGTACGACATTACCGATCACAACAAGCTCAATGCCGCGATCGGGTCGCGTGAAGATTACGATGCCTGGGTCGCTGAGCTGCACGCGCATGGCATGGGACAAATCGTCGATTTCGTTCCCAACCACATGGGCATTAACGATCCGCAAAATGTCTGGTGGCAGGATGTGCTCGAAAATGGTCCAAGCTCACTTTACGCGCCCTATTTCGATATCGATTGGCGCCCTCTCAAAACCGATTTGCACGAGAAAGTCCTGCTCCCAATTCTCGGAGATCAATATGGTCGCGTCCTCGAACGTGGCGAGCTGAAAGTGCGCTTCGATGCCGGCTCATTCTCCCTGAATTACTTCGACCACGTTTTTCCAATCGCACCCGGGACCTACCGTTACATTCTGGAGCTCGCGCTGGAAAATCTGGCGGAATTTCGTGACGAAGATTTCTATGCGGAATTCCAGAGCATCCGCACGGCGCTCGAATATTTGCCGCGCCGGACCGAGACCGATCCCGAACGCATCAAGGAGCGCGCGCGGGAAAAGGAGATCATCAAAAAACGCTTGGAACGTCGTTGCGCGGAAGCGCCACCGGTGCTGCGCGCAATTGAAAAAGCAGTCGAGACCATTAATGGCCACGTCGGCAACCCGCGTAGTTTCGATCGGCTTGACGAATTATTGAACGCGCAATCTTATCGGCTCGCGTTCTGGCGGGTCGCAGCAGAGGAAATCAATTACCGCCGCTTTTTCGACGTTAACGATCTCGCGGCCATTCGCGTGGAATTACCGGAAGTTTTCGACGCGGCCCACAAACTTCTTTTTGAACTTGTCGCCAGCGGTGCCCTCAATGGGCTGCGCATCGATCATCCCGACGGGCTTTATCGACCGCTCGAATATTTCGAGAAACTACAACTGCACTGCGCCAAAGCCTTGCGCATTCCGTTGCCGAAAGATGGCCGCGCGATTTATCTGATCGTCGAAAAAATTCTGGGTGGCGATGAACAGTTACCGAAAAACTGGCCGGTCCACGGCACAACCGGCTACGACTTTGCCAATCAAGTCGCGGGCGTGCTGGTCGATCACAACGCCGAAGGCGCGATTAGCAAAATCTTCAAGCGTTTCATCGGTCACTCCCTGCACTTCGGCCACCTCGTTTACGCCAAGAAGCGGCTGGTCATGCGCATTTCCCTGGCCAACGAAGTTAACGTTCTTGGCAACATGGTGGATCGATTGTCGGAACATAATCGCTGGTTTCGCGATTACACTTTGGAAGCGTTGGCCCGGGCGGTGCGCGAAACGATCGCATGTTTTCCCGTTTATCGCACTTATCTGGAACCGGGAAAACCGGTGAGCCAAGAGGACCGCTCGGTGATCGAGCGCGCGGTGGCGGCGGCCAAGCGACGCAATCCCGCGATCGAGGAATCGGTCTTTAACTTTTTACGCGACCTTTTGCTCTTTCGTTTTCCGGAAAACCTCGATGAAGAGCAACGCGCTGCGCACGCGCAATTCGTGCTCAAGTTTCAACAATTCACCGGCCCGATCATGGCCAAGGGACTGGAGGACACGGCGTTTTACATCTACAACCGGCTCGCCGCGCTGAACGAAGTCGGAGGCGACCCGCATTTCTTTGGTCTGAGGGTTGAGGCGCGATTGGCCGAGCAGTCTGCTCGCGACATCGACCCATGACACAAAACGCAGTGAAGATGTGCGCGCGCGCATGCTCGCGATTTCGGAGATTCCGCAACTGTGGGGGCGGTCGCTGCAAAAATGGCGCACCGCCAATCGTCGCTTCAAAAAGGAAATCGACGAGGCGGAAGCACCCGATGCCGGGGAGGAATATCTACTTTACCAAACCTTGCTCGGGACCTGGCCAGTCGATGTTGATGGAATGCCGGCGCCATCGGTCAGCAAAGAATTCGTTAGCCGCATCCAGGGTTATATGGCGAAGGCGCTGAAGGAAGCGAAGCTAAACACGAGCTGGATTCAGCCTAACGAGAACTGGGATAACGCCATGGTGGAGTTTGTAGCCAGGATTTTGGAGGCGGGACCGCCCAATAAATTCCTGCCGGCGTTTTTGCCGGTGGCGCAAGAGATCGCGCGGCTCGGCGCGATCAATTCTCTCGCGCAGATCACGATTAAATTTACAGCGCCGGGCGTGCCGGATGTTTATCAGGGAACCGAGCTTTGGGACGACAGCCTGGTCGATCCGGATAATCGGCGCGCGGTCGATTATGGACGACGGCGTGAGATGCTACGACAGATCGAGAATGTGCCCCCGCGCGACCTGATGCGATGTTGGGCCGACGGGAGGATTAAGTTGGGTCTAACCCAGCGGCTCTTGCATTTGCGGCGCGACAAGGCGGAGCTGTTCCGCGAGGGAAATTACGAAGCGATTAATTTTGGCGGCGCGTTCGCCGATTGCGCAATCGGTTTTGTTCGGCGACACGGTGAGCGGGCAATCGTCGTGATTGTGCCACGGTTGTCATTGCGCGTCGGGTTTCCGCCAGTCGGCGAACGCTGGCAGGATACGCATGCTATTCTGCCATCTGGTCTGTCTGGTTTGCGCGATATTTTCAGCGATCGCGAAGTTCGCGCTGAAAATTCGCAGCTGAAATTGTCGGAAGCAATGTCGCAGCTTCCCTTTGCGGTGTTTGGGAATTCGTAGCGGACGTGGCGCGAAACGGCAGATTACGTGGCGCGCGATCTGAACTCCGGGTAGCGCACGCGTCTCGCGTGTTGGTTTCGGCGTGCCGCCGAAACAGTCTTTCGAAAAGTCCGCCATGACGAGACGTCATCATCAGCACGCGAGACGCGCGCGCTACCCCTGACCCGGCAATTCCACCGCGACTTGATGGCCGCGTGTAAACGCATTCACCAGTCCACCGACCCATTCCGAAAAACTTCGCAGGTTCGCCACCAAATCTTCACCGAAACTGGCAAAGGTGACTTGCGGCGATGCAATCACAAGAAGGACACTCAACAGCACAAGGTTCATCAGATAAATGAACACGAGTGAAAAGAAGGTTCCGTGATCGCTCAGATCCGTCTGGTTTTTCGGAATCATCCAGCAGGTGAAGGTAAGATGGAACGCCCAGGTGATACCGAGAATGGCGTAGAGCAGCTGGCCGTAAGGCGCGACATTG
>QHPN01000231.1:14679-15179 GCA_003219115.1 Verrucomicrobiota bacterium
CGAAAGCAGTGAAAAATGTCTGGGTCAGAATCGCACACCAGGGCAGCAAAAAAAGAGCGATGATGTTTTTGAGCCAGCGCGTCGGCACCGTCATCGGCATCGGGTGATCCGGCGCTCGCCGTCTCGTCGGCACGACATACGGCAGGATTTTTACTCGTGACGGTTTGCGACGATGACGTTGGCCGGTTGACCTGCGATACGGCATGAAACGGATGATCCGCCAAATACGCTAAAAGACGCTAAAAAAATTACGAGGCTCAGATGACGGAAGATATTCAGTCTAGTATCTAGAACCCAATATCTGTTGGAAACAAAGAGGCAGGGACGAGCATGAGTATGAGCAGGAGAATGAAAGAAGCGCGCGAAGAACGACCTGTCGGCGTAATTCCGCGGTACGTTTAATTGGCGTCTTTTGGCCTGTTTAGCGGTTGAAAGCCGCCTCTATGCGCGGCCCATGTAGGCGCCGGTGCGGGTGTCGATCTTGATGGTTTCGCCTTCTT
>QHPN01000231.1:15224-20266 GCA_003219115.1 Verrucomicrobiota bacterium
TCGAGTTTTGCCGGCTTGGTCACGTTGCTGGCAGTATCGCCGCGGACGCCCTGGGCTGACTCGACCACTTTCAAACTGACCGAGGCCGGCAGTTGCACCTGCACTGCTTTGCCTTCGGCGTAGAGAACTTGCACCGGCAAATTTTCCACCAGGAAATCCCTGAAATCACCAAGCAGATTTTCCTGCAGCGTCACGGTCTCGTACGTCTCTGGATCCATGAAATGATAACCATTGTGGTCCTTGTAGCTGAATTCGAGCGTGGAGCGGTTGATATCGACCAGCTCGACCTTGTCGGTGGAACCGAAACGGACATCAGCGCTTTTGCCGGTATTGATGTAGCGAATAATGGCCTGGACGAAGGCGCGCAGATTCCCCGGGGTGCGATGATGCACTTCCAGAACAATGGCGGTGTTGCCATTGTATTTAATTGCCATCCCTTTTCGGAGATCGTTTGCCGCAGCCATCTAAAATAGTGATGAGTGAGAAGTGAAAAGAAAGGAGGCGGATTGTGCCACGCGGAAGTGGCTTGCGCAACTATCCGCGGTCTAAAGCATTCCTGCTCATGCTCATGATCGAATAGGCACGTCAAATATGATTAGGAGCATGAGCATGAGTAGGATAAAGGGCTGACTACAACAACTTCAGCCGCGTCAAATCCTGTGAATCTACAATTCCGACGGGAGCGTTGTTGTCGTCAACGACCACGAGATCGTCAATGCGATGGCTCTCCAGCAGATTGAGCACTTCGACCGCGAGTTTGTCTTTGTGTACACTCACCGGATTCAACGTCATCAGATCCGCCACCAGGCGTTCGCCCACTTTTGGATCCTTTTGAAAATAACGGGCGAAATCGCCATGGGTAAAAATGCCGAGCAATTTCCCATCGGTATCCGCGATGACGGCGGCACCGGCGCGCACTGCGGTCATGGTTCTCAAGACATCGCCTATCCTGGTATCGGATGCTACCAGCGCCAGCGCCTCGCGCGGCCGCATGATCTGATGCACGCGCATGAGCAAACTGCGCCCGATCATTCCGGCCGGATGAAATTTGGCAAAATCTTCCTTTTGAAATCCGCGCGCCTCGAGCAACACCATCGCGAGCGCATCCCCCAGCGCCAGCATCACCGTCGTGCTCGAGGTTGGTGCAAGATTCAGCGGACACGCCTCCTGTTCGATGTTCACGTCGAGAAACACGTGTGCGTTTTTCGCCAGAGTGGAATCGGCATCCCCGCAAATCGCGATGATCTTCACCTGGAATCGCGCGATCGCCGGCAAAATCCGGAGCAATTCCTCGGTTTCACCACTCGCGCTTAGCGCTAAAATAGCGTCGCCGTCCGCCACCATCCCGAGGTCGCCGTGCAAGGCGTTGAGCGAATCGAGCACGACCGCAGGTGAGCCGGTGCTGGTAAGGGTAGCGGCAATTTTGCTGCCGATGTGTCCCGATTTTCCCACACCGAGCACGACAATTTTCCCGCGCGCGTCGACCGTCGCTTTCAGCAGATCGATGGCGTCGGCAAAACTCTTACCCAGACGCTGGCGTAAACGCTGTAACTCAAAAATTTCCATTTCGAGCACACGTGCAGCCTTTTCAAGGTAGTCCATCGGAGTATAATTGAGCCGGGGCACGAAACCGGGCAAGACAGTTCCGTTAGAGGAGGGAAATATGAAAAAGTTGTTCGCAATTGTGGTGACGACGTTGATTTCCAGCGCCGCCTTCGCTCAGACCTACAATGCGCCGGTTATTACGCGCAAAGTGCCGGGCCCACCGAAACCGGCTCCGCCCCTACCTGCAATCGCGCCCGGCGGAGTCGTTCCGCGTGCCGTTCGTGGCGGCAACCCGCTGCAAATGTTGAACCCGGCTGCACCCGCGCGTTACGGGACGGCGCAGCAAAGTGTGACGGTCAAGCCGGAAAGCCCGGGGAAAAGGAATGGCAAGCCGGAAGATCCGGGAAAATGGAACGGCATTAAGCTGTTCGAATTTTATTTTTGAACCGGACTTCGGACGCCCCGGTAGTCGCGTCGTATTGCGCGACATTTCTGAAGCCGGAGATGCTGCACATCTACCGGCAGATCACGTCGCTCAGGCGGGTCCGGCCGGTGGTACTTGCGCAGAAACGGGAAAACGAAGAGCGTTTTCCGTTTCAAGATATTCGGGTGGTAAAAAAGCCGGCGTGGCATTTTCTTCGGCGCATCTGGTTCAAACAAATTATTGATCGGCCATGGCAAATTATTGCTGACGAAGTTTGCGACATTGAACGCGCGCTCACGGAAAGCAACGCGCAGTTATTGCATATCTATTTTGGCCATGTCGCGGTGCTGCTGCGGCCGTTGATTCGCCATTGGCCAAAGCGGACAATAGTTTCGTTTCACGGAGCCGATGTTTTGGTCGACATGCAAAAGCCGGCTTATCGGCGCGCGACCGAGGAAATGTTGTCCCTGGTGCGGCGTGTGCTGGTTCGCTCGGAATCTTTGCGGCAGCCGGTAATCGATCTCGGTTGCGCGCCCGAGAAAATCGAAATTCAACGCACCGGAATTCCGCTCGCGGATTTTCCATTACGCGAGCGTCACGCGCCGGAAAATGGCCAGTGGCGATTGTTACAAGCGGGCCGGCTGATCGAAAAGAAAGGGTTGGAAACGGCTCTGCGCGCGTTTGGGAAATTCCAGCGGGAATTTCCGGCGTCGAGACTCACGATTGCGGGTGAAGGTCCGCAACGCGAGAGGTTGCAATCGCTCGCACGCGACTTGGAGATTGCCTCTGCCGTCGACTTTCCAGGCTTCGTTTCGCAGGAAGAGCTGCGCCAGCTCCTTTATTCCTCCCACCTTTTTCTGCATCCGAGCGAGACGGGCCGTGATGGAAATCAGGAAGGCGTTCCCAATTCCATGCTGGAGGCGATGGCCACTGGCTTGCCGGTTTTTGCCACGAGACATGGTGGCATTCCGGAAGCAGTCGGACACAATATCAGCGGTATTTTGGTCGAAGAACGCGACTACGAATCGCTCGGCGATGCCCTGATCGATTGTGCGAAGGATTCTGCTCGCCTTTTGGCGATGGGCCGTGTGGCATTCGAAAGCGTCACGAGAAATTTCAATCAAACGGAACAAACGCGACGTTTAGAGGAGATCTACTTACAGGAGATCGCACGCTAGTTCACCCCGAGCGAAGCCGAGCGATCCGGTTGCGAAAGCTCAAAGTTACTCGACTCGCGTTCGGGATGGCCGCGTTACGGAGCGCAAAGGGAAAAGAATCGGGCAAGCGCCTCGCGACCTGTGGCAAAGGAAAGTTTCTCCCTGGCAATGTTGGTTGCACGCGCGGCCACAGCGCTGCGCTCTTGCTCGTTCGTTAGTAAACGGTGCGCGATGTCGACTAACTCCGACTCGCTGCGTTGTTCGCCGCACGTTTCCGGGAAGGCGATCCGCTCAATTGCTCCGTCGCCACCGACGCAAACGGAGCGACAAAGCAGCGCATCGCCCGCGACCTGTCCCGGAACGCGGCTGCGATCGAGTTGGAACACAATTTTGTGACGCGCCACTTCCCCCAAATAGGCGCGGTAGCCCATCCGCTTTTCGTGGACCCGAACTTTCCGAAATCCGATCGCAGCGATGAGTTTTGCACCTCGCCGACGGTCGGAGTTGAAAACCGTCACCGGTTCCCGGGTCGCGTCGCTCAATTTTTTTGCGGCAAGAAGCGCGGCGAAATGATTCCGGGTGGGAACTGTAAGCTCGCGCGTGCCGATAAAAATTCCGGAACGATGCTCCATCGCCCAATTCCAGTTCTCGTTGTCAATCGGATAAGGCGTCGGAATGAATTCGATTCGATCATTTCGGAAGGAATGAAACAATTCGGCCACTTCCGGCGTGCTCGCGATGCAACCGTCGGCTTCGCGTACGATTTTCACGAAGCGACCGAATCGCGTCGGATCGTTCAATTGCTGTGCGATCTGGTGTGTCCCGGTTTCTTTTAACGCGGCGACAATCTTTCGTTTCGATTTTTTCATTTCTGCGAGGGCCCGCTCGCTCGCGCGAAAATCACCGCGTAAGAGCAGTAACAGCGGCCAGTTGCTCGCGATTGCGCGCTTGGTATCGCGAAAAACTGCTCCGTGGGTACACGCCGCATATGCATGAAAATTTACCGGCGGATGTTCGTTCGTCTGCGGCGCGCGATTTTCGGTAAAATGCTGCTCGTGATCGCGCCCGCCCGGGTTCAACACCGCAAGCCGAAAATTTTCTGCGTCCGCTGACGTCATTCTAGCGTGGTGCGAAAGCGGGATCCAATCTGGGGAGCGCACGCGCCTCGCGTGCTGTCGTTGGCGCCTCGCCAACGACTCTTTTGGGCCAAACAAGAGAGGCACTTCGGCGAGGCGCCAAAGTGGACACGCGAGGGCGCGTGGGCTCCCCAGAAAAAAGAAACCGCAGCGCCGCAAGGCACGCGAAATACACACTGAACGAAGCGAACCGAAGTTGCGGACGGGAATGGCGCCAATCGTAAGAAAATCATGGCGATGCCATTCTAATTACTTTCGTCTTCGTCTGCCGGCTCCGCGCGGCGAACTTCCGGCTCGCTGGGTTGAGGACTCGGTCGAACAACGGGAATGGCACGACGAATTTCCACCGGCGTGCCCGTCGGCTTCATCGCCTTTGTTGTTGTTTCCGTCGGGACCGGTGATGGGCTTGGTTCATTCGTCTCTCCTTCGCCCGGTTCTACCGGTACCGCTTTCAACACCGGTTTTGTCGGATCGGGCATCTCCTCGGACGTCGCTTCCGTTTCGACTTCGGGCGAGGGCGAAGGCGTGGGTTTCGGGTTCACCATCGCATGCACTGAGTTGTATGGATCGCGTGCCGCCAGCAGGGTCGGTTCTTTTGGCGTAATTGGTTTCACTGCGCCGGTGTCCACCGCCAGGGCCGCTCGCGGAAATTCCGACACCGGCAAGTCGCGTGTCAGTGAAGCATGCATTTCTCCATGAATGTTGCATGTCTCCGTTGGTTTTTGCGCGGATGTTGCAAGCTCGAGATAAGTCGTTTTCTCGTCCGTCTCGCCGTCGGTC
>QHPN01000231.1:20512-24249 GCA_003219115.1 Verrucomicrobiota bacterium
CCGGTTTTTCCGGCCGCCTCCATTTTTTTCAAACCAAAGTTGGCGCGTGCATCCCTGGCGGTGCCACGATCGAGCGCGTCAACCAGGCACGAATGCACCTCGTAGGCGATCTCGGGGTTGATCACGCTCTGTTTCCCGTAATCACGTTGCGCGTGCCAGACCGTACCGTCTTTTTCTTCGATCCGTTCCAAAACGTGCGGCAGCTTTGGTCGCCAACCGCCATTTGGGAAGATGGTGTAGGCCAGTGCGAGCTCGGACAAAGTAATTTCACTGCTCCCGAGAAATGTCGCCGGATACGGTCGCAGCGGAGACTTCACTCCGGCTTTGCGGCAGAGATCGATCACGCTATCGACTCCCGGATTCATCCCGAGGCGGATGGTGGCGCCATTTTTCGATTTCGAGAGCGCCTCACGCGCGGTGATCGGCCCTTCGTAGCGATTCGCTGCGGTTTCCGGTCCCCATTCGCCGAGGATTCCGGTTGTCCCGCCGATCATGACCGCGCGGTTATCAAGGGCCGAATCCTCAACCACCGAGCCGGGGAACATTCCTTTGTCGAATGCAGCGGCGAAAACGAATGGTGTCATCGCGGTTCCGGCCGGCCGGCGCGCCTGCAACGCGCGATCGTATTGGTTGTGCTCGAAATCGCGGCCGCCTACCAGCGCGAGAATGCCGCCGCTGGCGTTATCCAGCACAATCACTGCCCCCTGCAAATAGTCGGGTGCCGGCGGTGGACTGGCTCCGGGCCGCGTCTTGCGAAAGTTCGCGGTGTATTCCGCATAAGTTTGATGCCGGTAATTCGGATGTTTTTCCACTTGATCGAGACGTGATCGCAGCGATTCCTCGGCCGCTTTTTGCAAATCGGAATCGATGGTGGTGTGAATGCGGAACCCTTCATTCATGGCGCGATCCCATCCCACCGCCTCGATCACCTTCTGCCGGATGTAATCGACCGCGTAGGTTTGTCCCTGCGCGTTCTGTCGATTGCCGATGACGACATCCTGCGATTGTGCCTCCGCGCAGTGCTGGCGATCGATGAATCCAAGATCGCGCATGCGGGCGAGTGCAACATTGCGCGATTCCTGCGCTGCTGTCCGATCGGTCCACGGCGACAGCCGATTTGGGCTTTTGATAATGCCGGCGAGCGTCGCGCATTCCACCAGCGACATTTCGCGCGCCGGTTTGTCGAAGTAACCACGTGCGGCAGCCTCCGCGCCGTAGAGCCCGCCCCCGAAATAAATTCGGTTCAGATACAGCTCCATGATTTTCTGTTTGTCGTACTGCTGCTCGATGCGTTCCGCGACGTAGATTTCGAGAAGTTTCCGGCGATAGGTTTTTTCCTTGAGCGCGAAACTGTTGCGCGCCAGTTGCTGGGTGATCGTGCTTGCGCCCTGGCGAACGTGGCCGGCGACAAAATTTTTGAAAGCGGCCCGAACAATTCCGGAAGGGTCGTAGCCCTGGTGCTGATAAAATTTGTTGTCTTCCATCGCGACGACGGCATTCACGAGATCGCGCGGCAATTGATCGTAGGGAAGCGATTCGCGGTTCTCGACATAGATCTGGCCGAAGATTTTTCCGTTCCGGTCCAGGATTACGCTGGCCGATTCCATCTGTTCGAGCTTGCTAAGGTCGTAGGTGGCGGCTTCGCGTTTTAGTTGCGAGGTGACAGTGCCGAAGTAGACCGCGCCGAAAATAATCAGGAGAAGAACAATCAGCGTCACCGGCAGGTAAAAATGTGGTCGCGCATACCACCGGCGGCGGGAACGGTAGGGGGAAGTCGGAATCAAAAAGGAAACAGGCATGCCGGGACGGAAGAAACAGGAATAGAGTTCGAGGGAAAACTTAGGCGCAATTTACCGGAAAATCCAAAGGCCAAAGCAATTCATGGAAGATCTTGAGCTACTTCAATTTATCCGTAGCGAGATCGAACGGGATGGGCCGATTCCGTTCGCCCGCTTCATGGAGTTAGCGCTTTATCATCCTGAGCATGGTTATTATGCGAGTGGGCGCGCGAGCATCGGACGGCATGGCGATTTTTTTACCAATGTCAGTGTTGGGCCGTTGTTCGGGAAATTGCTGGCCGCGCAGTTTGTCGAGATATGGGAGAAGCTGGGACGGCCGGACGACTTCACCATCGTGGAGCAGGGGGCGCACGATGGCGTTTTTGCAGCAGATGTGTTGAGCGCGCTGCGCCAATCTTCCGGAGAATGTTTCGCTGCGACCTCCTACATGATAGTGGAGCCGTTTCTGATTTGGCGGGAGCGACAGCAAAAAAATCTGCGCGACTTCAGCGGCAAAATCTCCTGGCTTAAATCGATTGACCAACTAGCGCCGTTTGCCGGCGTTCATTTTTCCAATGAGCTGTTCGATTCTCTGCCGGTTCACCTGATCGTTTCCAGTGGCATCGCGAATGGTGCGACGGATTGGAAAGAGAAATTCGTCACCGTCGCAGGTAATAATTTAACATTCACGACCGCGAACCTCAGTCATTCCGATTTGCGACTCGATCAGTTGGGATTTTTCCCGGCTGGTTTCGAAACGGAAGTGAGCGTGGCGGCCCCGAAACTGATGGGCGAGATCGCCTCGAAAATCTCGCGCGGCGTGCTTCTAACGATCGACTACGGTTTTTCCCGGACGAAGTTCTACTCGCTCGATCGCAGCCAAGGCACGCTTCAGGTCCGGACGAATCAGAGAAAGCTGTCGTCGCCCTTCGACCAGATTGGACTCGCTGATATTTCAACACACGTCGAGTGGACTAGTCTGGCCGAAGCGGCGCAATCATCCGGGGCAGGGCCTCTCGGCTTTAACGATCAACATCATTTTCTCACCGGGATTGTTTCCAAGTTTTTCCCCGGCGCCGAATTTAACTTTTCCGAAAAGCGTGCCCTCCAGACCCTGTTACATCCGGAAATGCTCGGCCGGAATTTTCAAGTGTTGGCCGTGGGCAAGGATTTTTCCGAGAAGCTGAGCGGGTTTCAATTTGCGCGCGATGCGGTGGCGGCACTTGGGATGTAAACGTGCGCTCCAGAGTTTACCCTCTGGTTCCCAAACTCTGTTTGGGAACCGCCTTCCCTTCCGAAACTCTGTTTCGATCCTCGTGCCCTACCTGGCACCAATCATCGCACCGGATCAGCGGAACAGTTCCTTCACACTGCTCGTGTGCCGAGGAATAGCGCCAATGCTCGGGCGCAGCGACGAAACCTGCGCGCACCGGATTATTTTGCATGTACTCCAGCTTTTGCCTGATGGTTTCATCGCTGTAAAGCGCTTGCGGATGAAACCCTTCCTGCCATACCTGATACGTGCTGGCGCATTTATGCAGAAGTCGCGACTCGCGCAGAATTTCCAGATGCCAATCTCTGCATTCGGTTTTGAGCTGCTCAATCAAGCGCCGGGCGGTGAACTTCTTCAAGTCGGCCATCACCCGCGATAAGATGGTTGACTGTACTACGGCGTGGAAGTGATTGGCCATGATGACCCAGCCGTAGAGCTTCAATCCCTTATGCTTGCGGCAGTAGTCGAAAGCTTCAACGATAATGTCGCAACGGGCTGAAGTAGTGAAAACTGGTAACCACTCGATAATCGTGGAAGTGACGAAATGAGCTTGATGTTCCTCGCGAACGGCATAGCGACTGCGCATGGTCGATGATGGTGAGGAGAGAGAAACGGAGTTTCAAGAAAAGAAGCATTCCCAAACTGGAGTTTGGGAACGAGAGTTGTAAAAAGAATCTGCGGTAATC
>QHPN01000232.1:0-4694 GCA_003219115.1 Verrucomicrobiota bacterium
TGTCGCCAAAGTTCCATGGATCATGCTCCATGGTAAGATCACCCTGACTCCCTAACGTCCGCATTTCCTCTTTCTTTTTCTCAAAACTGAAATATTCTCCGCGCTGCGAATGGCTAAAATCGTAATCATCGATGACGAGCCCGCGATGGTCGAAGTCATCGTCACCCTCTGTCGGGAAAAAGGGCACCAAGTTTTCCCGTTCAACGCCGCGCCGAAAGCCGTCGAGCAGATGGACTCGATTCAACCTCATGTCGTCATCGCCGACATTCGAATGGAAACAATGACCGGATTCGATGTCCTCCGGCACGTGCGCGAACATCTCCGGCAAACCGCCGTCATTCTAATCACCGCATATGCCTCGGTCGAGACCGCGGTCGAAGAGATGAAGATGGGGGCGTACGATTACGTCACCAAACCTTTCAAGATCGACGAGCTGCAAATGACGGTGCAGCGTGCGCTCGATTACCAGGCGGCACTGCGCGAAAACGTCTATCTCCGGAAGGAACTCAAGAACAAATACAAATTTGAAAACATCATCGGTACCAGCCGCAAAATGCAGCTGGTTTACAGCCTTATTAATAAGGTCGCTGATACCGACAGCACGGTTATAATCCAGGGAGAAAGTGGAACCGGCAAGGAATTGGTCGCGCGCGGCCTGCATTTCAACAGCAACCGTCAGCATCACCCATTTGTCGCGATCAATTGCAGCGCGCTGCCCGAAAATCTGCTGGAGTCGGAATTGTTCGGTCACAAAAAAGGCGCGTTCACCGGAGCAGTCGCTGACAAACGTGGATTGTTTGAAGAAGCAAATCTCGGCACAATCTTTCTCGATGAGGTGAACTCGATGGCGCCGCAGTTGCAGACAAAACTGTTACGCGTCCTGCAGGAGCGCGAAGTGCGACGTGTCGGCGATAACAAGAGTTCGCCGGTGAATGTGCGCGTCGTTGGCGCGACCAATGAGCCGCTGATGCCAAAATTAAAAGACGGCACCTTTCGCGAAGACCTGTACTACCGGCTCGCGGTCATTCCCATCGAGATTCCACCGTTGCGCGACCGGTTGGAAGACGTGCCGCTATTGGTGAACCATTTTTTGCAAAAGCAGGCCGCAGCTGCCGGCGGTGAAACCAAGAAAATTGATCCGAAAGCGGTGGATATCCTTTGCCATTACGATTACCCCGGAAACGTCCGCGAATTGGAAAATGCGATCGAGCGCGCCTGCGCCTTGTGCGAGAACAATATGATCCTGCCGGCGGATTTGCCGCCGAACATCGTGTCGACGGCGCTCGGCGAAAAGGCGGAACAAGTCCGTGCCTCCATGCCAGTCGGCGAACCATTGGAGGATTTTGTTCAGCAACAAGAGCGCGGTTACATCGAAGCGACGCTGGCACATTGTGGCGGCTCGCGTGAGAAGGCTGCGACCATGCTCGGGATCAGCATGGCGACCCTTTACCGCAAGGTTGAGCCGAAGAAAAGGTAGCAGCGCGTTTCGCAAGAGACGCAGACGTCGCAGGCCTTAACGCTAAAGACTCGAATCAATTTCAACCTGGAGCAACGCTCAAGGAAAATCGTTCCGACGCAAGATATCAGCACTGAAAGCGCGATTCATCGGACGTGGGATTTAGAAAAGACCAACCCTATTGAGTCGCTCCTTCAGCGCTTAGTGATTGTGTAATACCGAATTTGGAGCGTTGCCCCCAAGCTACGATTGAGTTAGAGCCGTTAGCGCTCAACACACCGGCAGCGCCTCTCTTACCCGCGCTTGCTATAAATCCGGAGCTGCTCGGCTTCTTTTTGCAGGTCGTCGAGTTGATCGAGCGCAGCCTGCTGCTCTTTCAGAATCTCCTGGTTTTGCGCCTTCAGTTCCTGGAGCTCGCTGATGTTCGCGGCCAGTTCCGCCTCCTCTTTCGCTGCACTCGCCGCAGCAGGAGGAGGCTGTGCCGACAATGTAGGCGGCGTTGGCTCGGAAGTTTGCGCCACACCAAAGGCGGCAAATGCAAACATTCCTGCGCTGATAATGAAAATTCGCAAGATCTGCATCAGCGGCCTCCCCGGCTCGAGTAAATTCGCGCTACCCGAATACTTTCGGCGAGGGTCGCGAGCTTCTCGTTGATCTTGGCCTGATTGGCCGCCATCGCGGCTTGTTGCGCCCGAACTTCCTTGATTAGGGCAGCCAGTTCCGCCTGGCCGAGACTCTGCTGCGGAGCCTGCGCCGGCGCGGAAGAAGCGAGTGTAATGATTGCGCAAAGCGCAAACAGAAGCGTCGGTTTCATAGACAGTATTTTTCCTCCAGAGCAATTCGCGTTCCGCCATCTGAATTTGCACCGGTTGGCACTGGTACAGGTTGAAGCAAAAATGTTGGCTGGCGTTTCGGATTATATCTGGACTCTGGATGAAATCATTGCTTTGCTTCGGCAATGAGTCGGGGCGTCAATAACCCCATTTGGGTTCTTCTCATCCTGATTGCCGGATGCGTAGCGGGCTTCTGGGTTTGGCTTATTTTCGCACGCTGAAACTGTACCACTACCCACGGTTTCTCCCGCATCCGCGGCGTGGAAATTGCTTGCGAGTGCTGGACTAAACCATATCGTTGTCACGATGGCCGCGCAGGGAATGCATCAATCGCAGAATCTTTCTCTGCAACAGGTTCTCGCGCCACAGCTTCAGCAAAGTCTCCTCATTCTTCAGGCGCCATTGCTCGAACTACGCAACCTGGTGCAGCAGGAAATGGAAACCAACCCGGTGTTGGAAGAGCTGCCGACTGATCCCGATAATCCTTCCACGACCGAATCAGCGGCCAGCGATCAAGAGTTCAAGGAGGAATTCGATAAGCTGGCCAAACTCGACGAAGAATGGCGCGATTACATGGCGCAATCCGGCAGCTATAGCGCTCGGGCCCACGAAGACGAAGAAAAACGCCAGTTCTTTTTCGATTCCATCGCCACCACCGAGACCCTGCAACAGCACTTGATGTCGCAACTTAATCAGCAGGTGCTGAATGCAAACGACCGCAAAACCGCCGAGCTTATCATCGGCAACATTGACGACAACGGGTTTCTCCAGACCACCCCGGAAGAAATGGCGCTCAATACCGGCATCGCCAAGGACGATTTCGAACACATGCTCACGCTCATCCAGAGCTTTTATCCACCCGGCGTGGGCGCGCGCGATTTGCGCGAATGCCTCCTCATCCAACTAAAACGCGACGGCAAAGGCAACAGCCTGGAATACAAAATCATTTCCGATCATATGCAGGATTTGGGCAAGCGCCGGTTCCCTGAAATCGCGCGGCGCATGGGCATCAGCGTAGAGCAGGTGCAGAAATGCGCTAACAACATCGCACAATTGGAACCCCGACCAGGCGCGATCTTCGCCGAGGCCCCGAAAAATTACGTTGTGCCAGATGTGACCGTCGAAAAAGTGAACGGGGAATACCAGGTCATCCTTAACGGCGAGCAGATTCCGCATCTGCGCATCAGCAACACTTACAAGGACATCATGGCGCAGGACGGGAATGGAAATGAGGTGAAGGATTACATCCGCGACAAAATCCGAAGCGGAAAATTCCTGATCAAGTCGATCCACCAGCGTCAGCAGACAATTTCCAATATTGCGCATCAGATCGTTTCGCGGCAGCGCGATTTCTTCGACAAAGGCTCATCGCAGTTGAAACCGATGACGATGGTGCAAATTGCGGAAGCAGTCGGAGTGCACGAGACCACGGTCAGCCGGGCAATCAGCGGCAAATACATGGCTACGCCGCAGGGTGTCTACGAGATGAAATACTTTTTCACGCCGGGCTACCAGACCGCGACTGGCGAATCGATGAGCAACACCAGCGTGAAAGAAGCCATTCTTGATTTGGTGAAAAACGAAGACGGCAACGCGCCGTTGAGCGACAAGGAGATCGTCGAGATTTTGAGCAACCGCGGCATCCCGATCGCGCGTCGCACCGTCGCGAAATATCGGACCGAGCTCAATATTCTGCCGAGCAACATGCGGCGGAAGTACTGAGCCCTTCGGCCCACGTTGAATCGCTAAACCGTTACATTGTTAAATCGGGAACCCGTTTTAACGTTGTAACAATTTTAACGTTTTAACCGTTCATGACCCCTTCTCTTCGCGCCGCCGTCATCCAGGAATGGCGAGGTTTGCCGGAGAAAAAGGCGCGGCCAGATCAATGGGAAACAACCGGCCTGTTGCTGCCGAAGCTGATGCAAAAGCTCGGCCTTAAAGAGCGCTTGCGCGAAAGCGAAGTAATCGACGCCTGGTCCTCGATCGTCGGCGAATTCATCGCCGCCCATTCCACACCGGTTGCATTGCGCGAAGGCGTCCTCTACGTCCGCGTCCTCCAGCCGTCGTTGCATTACGAACTCGAATGCGTCGCGAAAACGCAAGTTTTGCGCAAGCTTAAGCAACGCTTCGGCGGAAAAACCATTCGCGACGTTCGTTTTCGAGTTGGATGAGTTAGGGCCAAACCGCCTCTATCAGGTTTTTCCCTAACAAAATGCATTTTAACCTTGTATTATGGCCGTCAAAGTTTCAAAAGGGCCGTTTATGAAAACATGCCCTATCCAGAATCTCTGTTTAATCGCATTGTTGCTGGCGGCATCCGGACTCGTTAGCGCGTCAGCCGAAGATGAATCGCCAACACCCTCCGTCAGCCCATCAGCAACAGCGTCAGTATATCCATCGCC
>QHPN01000232.1:4739-5326 GCA_003219115.1 Verrucomicrobiota bacterium
CTGGAACCCGGAGATTTACAGCTTCTATGGCGCAAAAGAGAATGTCGCCGAAAAGGTTTCACGTCTGCCATTAAAGCTTTCCGAGCACCGCGTGTTCGTGCAAATCACGCAAGGCGAGGCCTGGGCGCAGGTTAAGATGTTCGAACTCCAAAAGGATGGCACTTTCACGGTAACAGAGTGGGAAGGGAAAGACACTTTTCGCCTCGCTTGTGAAATCGACAAGGCAATTATGGCGAATAAAGGCGTTAACTGTGTGGGTGAACAGATGAAGGCCGCTATCGTCAAAGCGCTCGGCGAGGGGAAAGTTTCCCACTCGGTTGCCGCGCCTGAAACACCTGCAGGGGCGTTCGGTCACTCCATCAAAGCGGCCAAAGGCGTTTTCATTAAAAGCGAGGTAATAGTAGCCTGCTAGCCTCGATAGCGCTTGTCGCTGATTGCGGCCGATTCAATCAGACTGCTGTCATTGACGGGTTAGGGATTTGCCTAACTGGCGCGGCCAAAAGTTTACTTCGGCGCGGGCGATCCGAGGAGCTTTGAAACCGCGGATCATTTCGGAGCGGATCGAACATCGGGTCGAGCCGGAGCAG
>QHPN01000232.1:5355-5709 GCA_003219115.1 Verrucomicrobiota bacterium
AGCGGCCAAGGCCCGTTCAGGCTCTCCGGTTCGGGCCGCCACTCGGGCGAGAATTTCAATCGGAGCCGGACCAGTGACCGCGTCTTTCTCGATCGGATTCGCGGCCATCGCGCGTTCTGCCATGGTGAGTGCGGCGGTTTTGTCACCGAGACCCACGTTGATCAGCGCGAGATCTCCTATCAGCACATAATTGTCGGGTTGTTCCTTAAGGAAAGGTTCTAGCTCGGTGCGGGCCTGCCGCCAGGTTTCTTCTGCTGCCGCGTGATCGCCGGCCATCTCCTGGGCCCAGCCTAACCAGAAACGTAACTCGCCATTGTAATAACCCAGCGTCGGATCAGGCTTGGACAGCACCTC
>QHPN01000233.1 GCA_003219115.1 Verrucomicrobiota bacterium
TGTGTTTCAAAAAAAACGGGAGGAGAAATAGAATTCTCCTCCCGGGTTGAAGTTTGGGTTTATGGCTCCAAAAAGTCTTCGGAGCCGTGAAGGGCACTATTGCGTTAGTGCTTCTTTTTCTTTGCTGATTTTTTCTTGGCCGCTTTCTTTCTTTTTGCTGGCATCGACTATTCCCCCCCTTCAATCCGCAATCGCGGTGGGTCTGTGAAGAATTTGAACAACTTCACTGACGCTTCATTCATCCTCAGAAATTTTTTGTCAAAACTTTTTTCGCTTTTGCGCAAATTATTTTCACAAGTGCATGCGCGATAATTTTCTTGGATGCGCGCGAAATTTTTTCGATTTCGCCGTTCCGCGAAAAAATCGTGACCGCATTTTCATCGCTTTCCATTCCGATCGTTGGATCGCTCAAATCGTTTGCCACAATCATGTCGCAGTTCTTTGTAGCAAGTTTCGCGCGAGCATGCTCTTCCACGTCATTCGTCTCCGCCGCGAACCCAACGACGAAAAAATTTCGGAAGCGCGGAAGTGATTTCAGAATGTCGCGCGCCGGGATCAGATCGAGCGAAAAAATTTCGTCGCCCTTTTTGATTTTCGCCTTGGCCACGCGCGCCGGTTTGTAATCAGCGACCGCTGCGCACATCACCAGCACATCACAAGCGCGCACCTCCTCGTGCACGGCATCGTGCATATCATCGCTCGTGATGACTTTCACCAATTTCGCGCCGGCGGGCGGCGCCAGATTCACCGGCCCGGAAATCAAAACGACGTCGTGATCTGATTCGAGCGCGGCTTCGGCAATGGCGTAGCCCATTTTCCCCGACGACCGATTGCTTAGGAAGCGAACCGGATCGATCGGCTCGCGCGTTGGCCCGGCCGTGACGACAAACTTCACGCGATCAATCGATCGTGCCGGTGCAGAAGAAATTCGGCGCGAAAAGCAATGTCTTCCACCTTCCAGAGGCGGCCGATGCCTTCGTAACCGCAGGCGAGCATGCCTTCTTCGGGACCAATGAATTCGACGCCACGCGCTTTCAATTTCTCCACGTTTTCCTGTGTGGCCGCGTTCTCCCACATTTTTCCATTCATCTCCGGCGCGAGCAAAATCGGCGCACGCGTCGCCAGCGCAATGGCCGTAAGCGGATGGCCGGCGAGACCGTGTGCGAGTTCGGCGATGACGTTTGCGGTGGCGGGCGCAATTAAAAGCAAATCGGCGTTATCCGCGAGCTCGATGTGCCCAGGCCGCCAATTTTCCTTTTCGTCGAAGAAACTGGTCGTCACCGGATTTTTTGAAAGCGTTTGCAACGTTAGCGGCGTGATGAATTCCGTTGCGTCCGCCGTCATCACGACAAAGACGTTATGATGTTGTTTCAGCAGCAGGCTCGCCAACTCCGCCGACTTGTAGGCGGCGATTGATCCGGTGACCCCGAGGACGACCGATTTCTGGTTCCTGCTCTTCGATTTTGGATTCGCCGCCATGGTGAAGGTGAGGTTCGCAATATCCGGCGCGAACGCTTCACTGCAAAATCAATCGACGGCTCAAAATTCGTTCCGCTCCCATGATCTGGCGAAATTTCTGGAGGTCTTCCTCCATCGATTTGCTGATGATGGTGTAACGGTAATCGCGCCAGTGTTGCATTTCGCGCGCGGCGGTTTTCAAACGCGATTCGATTTGCGCAGCTCTTTCCGTTCGGCGTTTGGTCAAACGCCGGCGCAATTCCTCGAGATTGGGCGGCATGATAAAAACATCGGCCAGCGATTCGCGCACGAAAGAATCGCTACAACTCCGAATCGCAACCGCGCCCTGGGTATCGATGTCGATCAAAACGTCGACGCCTTTTTTCAAATGATCGATCAATGGTTGTCGCAGCGTGCCGTAGTAATGCTCATGCACTTTGGCGTACTCGAGAAATTCCCCGGCTTTCACCCGGGCAAGAAAATCTTTTTCCGAAAGAAAGCGGTAATCTTCACCATCGATCTCGTCTGCGCGGGGTGGTCGAGTAGTGCAGGAAACGGAATAAACGAAATCGGGGGTTTGCCGGAGAGCATCACACAAGGTGGTTTTACCCGCGCCCGATGGCGCCGAGACGACAAACAAAATTCCGTAGCGTGAGAATTTGTTACTCAAGGTTTTGCACCTGCTCGCGAATCTTCTCCAGCTCGGTCTTACACGCTACCACCCGCTGCGCGATTTCGGCGTCATTCGCTTTCGCGCCCAGAGTGTTGAGTTCGCGAAAAATTTCCTGAACGATGAATTCCAGCGTCCGACCGACTGGTTCGTCTTTGCGCAAATGATGTCCAAACTGGGCAAGGTGACTTTCAAGCCGCGTCAGTTCTTCCGAAATATCGGAGCGATCGGCGAAAAGAAAAACTTCCTTGGCCAGGCGTTCGTCGTCCATGCCAACCACGAGACCGGTCTTTTCGATTCGTTCGGTCAGAGCCTCTCGAAATTTTTTCAGGACGGCGGGATGAAGCGCGCGAATTTCCTTGAGTAATTGCCGGATTGTCTGTGAGCGGCGAATCAAATCTTTGGCCAGATGTTTGCCTTCGCGCTCGCGCATTTTGATCAGGTCTTTGAGAGCGGATTCGAGAGCGCGCTCGACTGTGGGCCAGGCGCGGTCGACCTCAATCACTTCCTCGGGCGGCCGCATCACTCCGGGCGCCTGCAAAATCGTATCGATCGTAATCTGACCGGGTGCGTCCAATTTTTTCTGCAACGCGCGCATCGCATCGTGATAGGAACGCGCCAACTTAACATCTAGTGCGAGGTGGCGAGCTCCATCAGCCGTGGCATGATGCGTCACTAGGATGTTGGTGCGGCCGCGGGAAATGCAGGCATTGATGGCCTGACGAATCCGGGTTTCGAGTTCGGTCAGATCACGCGGCAGGTTGAGAACAATTTCGCTTTGTTTGCGATTCACCGTGTTCAGCTCCACGCTGAGTTTGACTCCGCCGCAATCGGCTTCTCCGCGGCCATAGCCAGTCATACTGCGCATCGGGCTATTCTTTGCGTCATTCCCTCCCGAAGTCGAGGAATCCCGCGGTGAAATTTTAACGGCCTCCCATATCGGGTCATCCACACTGGCGTCCCGCTCAGGATGACGACGAAAGATGTCTCGCCGCCATCGCGACGTCTTTATCGCCCCGACCCGAGCAATTCATCACGATAATTTGATCGCCGGGCATTTTCGGCGCGACCTTCGCGATGTGCGCGACGCCATGCGCAGTTTCGAGTGCGGGAATGATTCCTTCGGTTTCCGATAGCAATTTGAAACCAGCGAGCGCCTCGTCGTCGGTAGCGAAATCATATTCTACGCGACCGATCTCGCGCAGATAACTGTGTTCGGGACCGACCGCAGCGTAATCGAGCCCCGCGGAAACGGAATGGGTCAGCTCGATCTGGCCATCTTCGTTCGCGAGCAGGAAAGTTTTCGTTCCTTGAAGAACTCCGAGCCGTCCGCCTTGAAATCGCGCCGCGTGTTTACCGGAGCGAATTCCTTCGCCGCCGGCTTCGACCCCAACCATGCGTACGCTCGTATCATTCAGAAACGGATGGAACAAACCGATGGCATTGCTGCCGCCGCCGACGCAGGCGACGAGCAAATCGGGCAGTCGCTTTTCGCGTTCGAGAATCTGCGCTTTTGTTTCCTCGCCAATAACACGCTGAAAATCGCGCACCATCATGGGGTAGGGATGCGAACCCAGCACGCTGCCTAATATATAATGGGTGGTGCCGACATTCGTGACCCAGTCGCGCATCGCTTCGGTGATGGCTTCCTTAAGGGTGGCTTGTCCAGCGGTGACGGTGACGACTTTCGCGCCCAGGAATTGCATCCGCGCGACGTTGAGAGCCTGACGTTCCATGTCGACCGCGCCCATGTAAATGACGCATTCGCACCCGAAGCGCGCGGCCACGGTGGCGGTAGCCACGCCATGTTGTCCCGCGCCGGTCTCGGCGATGATGCGGTGCTTGCCCATCCGTTTCGCGAGCAGGATTTGGCCAAGCGCATTGTTGATTTTGTGCGCGCCGGTGTGGAGCAAGTCTTCGCGCTTCAGGTAAATTTTCGCGCCCCCAAGTTTCTTGGTGAGTCGTTCGGCAAAATAAAGCGGCGTCGGGCGGCCCGCGAAGTCGTGCAACAACTGGGCGAGCCCACTTTGAAAATCCGGATCGTCTTTCGCGCGCTCGTATTCGGCCGCGAGTTCGTGCAACGCCGTCATCAGCGTTTCCGGCACAAACATTCCGCCGTATTGACCGAAGTGGCCGCGGGCGTCGGGCAGCTTTTCAGCAACTGGCATAAGCAAACCTTCAATGTCCGACGGTTCTTCGCAAGGTTCCGGAGACGTAAGTGCCGCAACCTCCACTTCCAAAATACATCGACCGCCAAACTTGATGGTTTTAAGCCATCAAGTTTGGGATGAAAAGGAACAAGCGGAAGAGGATTGGACCTCGAAGTCGGCTTCTGGGTTACGCGCGGTTTGGAATCCCGATCACGATTCTCGCCCGCGTGATCGTGTTGTTCGCGGTGCGCTGAGAAGATCGACAATGGCGCGGCGGTGCGGTGAAGGAATCGGTATCGCGTCCAGTTCCTCTCTTGGAAACCAACGTTGGACGCGGTGATCGATTTGTCGCGCCCCCTGGCGGTATACGCGCAACGTCACACGCTGATCAGTGAACGGAAAAACCGAGGTGTGAATCGGGTGTCTGCGCGAACTTGATGGCTTTAAGCCATCAAGTTTTAGAGGTGGTAAGGTCCACATCCCGCGCCAGCGTTTGCGGCATTGCTCGAGCAATATCGCCTCACCGTTTGTGCACCAGCGATGGGATTCAATGAGCGGAACAATGGCTGGGCGTTTTTGTTTTCGCGGAAGCGATGCCGGATCAGGTGCCCGGCAGAATTTTTTCACCGGGCAAACCTGACAGCGCGGATTGACAGCGCGGATTGCGAACGGTGCAAATGAGCGATCCCAAATCCATCATCGCGTTTTGAAAATCGCGCGCCGGCTTCCTGGGAGTCAGCTTTGCCGACGCTTCCCATAATTTTCGCCGGCCAGAGCTGGAATCGATTGGATCACGAATATTGAAGAGTCGGGCGAGAACGCGGCCGGTGTTGGCTTCAACCAGCGGCAGAGGTTGGTCGAAAGCGAAAACTGCGATTGCATTGGCAGTGTAGCGGCCGATTCCCGGCAGCGATTTCAGCTCATTCGGATCGCTTGGGAAAATGCCGCGGAAATTTTCGATGATTAATTTGGCGCAACGGTGAAGGTTGCGCGCCCGCGCATAATAACCGAGGCCCTGCCAGGCATGGAGAACGTCGGATTCACTCGCGCGGGCGAGCGACCGAATGGTGGGGAAACGCCGGAGCCATCTAATATAGTACGGGACCACGGCGGCAGCCTGGGTTTGCTGGAGCATGACCTCGGAGACCAGGGTGGCGTAGGGGTCGTGGCTGCGGCGCCATGGGAGAGCGCGGCCGTGGCGGCGATACCAGGCGAGAAGGGATTGGTGGAAAAAGCGGGCGCTTTTGGATGACATCACGATATGGCGGCAAACGTCCAACGCTGAATGTCCAACCTCCAAGGCTCAAGTCAGAAGATCATTGAAGGTTGAGCATTGAGCGTTAAGCGTTGGGCATTGAATTCCTACACGAATCCCTTGACGCAAGAGCAGACGAACAAGCTACGCATATTGCTGGAGGAACGCGGGTTCACGTTTTCTCCTAAGCCGTACACGATTTTCTTTGCGCAAAAGGACAAGCTAAGCGTCGCCGTTTATGAGAAGGGTCCCAAAGTCTTGCTGCAAGGACGGGGGGTGGAGGATTTCGTGAAGTTCACACTTGAGCCCGAAATTTTCGGCGAGGCGCGACTTGGCTACGAGGAGGTGCACTCGCCGGAAATGTTCGAGTCGCATCTCGGAGTGGATGAAAGCGGGAAGGGCGATTTCTTCGGGCCGCTAGTGATTGCGGGAGTGTTTGTCGATCAGCAGAGCGCACGCCAGTTTCTCGATCTCGACGTGCAGGACAGCAAGCGAATCGGCTCGGACGCGCGGATTCATGCGTTCGCGAAAGAAATTCGGCGGATCGCGCGCGACGCGACGGATGTGGTTGCGATCGGCCCGGCGCGCTACAACGAGCTCTACAAAAAGTTTGGTAATCTCAACAGCCTGCTCGGCTGGGGCCACGCTCGAGTGATTGAAAATCTGCTGGCCCGAAAGCCGGACTGCCCGCGATCGCTCTCCGATCAGTTTGCCGATGCGCGGGTGATCGAGGATGCGCTGCTACGCCATGGTCGAAAAATTCGGATCGAGCAGCGGCCGCGCGCGGAATCGGATATTGCGGTGGCGGCGGCATCGATTCTGGCGCGAGAAGCATTCATCAATTGGCTGGAGAGGAAGGGGAAAGAACTTGGGGTGAAGCTTGGCCGTGGGGTGTCAGCAGAAATCAAAAGCGCCGCCGCTGCGATTGTGGAAAAGCATGGCGCGGAAATGCTTTCGCAAATCGCCAAAGTCCATTTTCGCACGGCGCACGAAGTCGCTCCGACCGCTTTTCCGGCGCCCCCGCCGAAGCGCATTTGGGTGCGTTAGCCCTTCATTGCCAACGACCGGGAAGGGCAGGGTTCCTGCTCTGCAGGCCCCCAAAACTCCTGTTCTTTTTGTGGAAACTCGCGTCTTGATTTTGAATCCTGATCCGGTCTTCGAAGACCGGTTGCTTTCGATTTTCGACTTCGACGACGAAACCGAGACGCGCATCGTCCGGACGATGGCGGAAGTGGTGGGGATCCTAATCGGCGAGAGCTTCGACGGCTTTATCATCGAGGGCGAGCCTGAATTCGTAATTGAGGCGGCAACCGTGGCTCGGCAGCATTTCCCGTCCTTGAAAATCTGGTGTGCACCGTGGGGAAAACCCTCCGCTGAGGC
>QHPN01000234.1:0-12694 GCA_003219115.1 Verrucomicrobiota bacterium
TAATCACCTCGGTGGCGAAAAACGACTGGTATTTTGCGCGCCCGTTAAATGCGATAGGCGATTGCGCGCCTTCCCTTAAGTGGTTTTCTCCCAAAAAGCGCCATGTCTACGCCCAAATTAAACCTGCCTCCTAAAGTGAGAAGCCCGGGGGCCGCAACCGCGGAAATCCTCTGACCCATTTGGAAAAATGCGCACGGTGCCGCATCCGATGGTTCGTTTCCCGCGCGGCTGGCGAACAAATCTATTTAGTAAAGGATCCGGCATTGATTCATCAGTACTGGTGACGAAGAACCAGTATTTCAATAAGGGACGTTCTTTGGAACGGGCGGATCTCGTTTTCGGAAACGGCCTCGTAATGAGCGAGGGAACTTTTTACAGGCGGCAACTTTGTGTGGATGCGAAAGCAAAAATTGTCCCGCACCCGCTTTTCACTCTGGCGCTAAAACACGGGGCTGCCGGTGACGCTGGCCCGGCGGTGACAGCGTCCTAAAGGCAGAGTAAATTGGCGTCTGGCGATGTATCCGCCCAAGCTGAATAACATCATCAATCTGTTTGAGTCGCTTCCGGAAGACGAGCGACGTGAGACGCTAGTTTCCTATGCGGATAACGCGAAGAAACAGGAGCCACGCGGCGGCGAACAATTTGATTTGCAGGACATTCGCAAGGACGAGGAGTGCGCGGACACGGTTGGCGTTTATTTGCATGTCGATGAACAGGGCAAGGCCCATATTCGGATGACACTTGGGCCGGAGGTGCAAACTTTGACCCGAGCGATGACGGCGATTCTTTGCAAGGGACTCGAGGGCGCGACGCCACAGGAAATTTTGGATCTGCCGAGCGATTTCGTGACGCGAATTATCGGCGCCGAACTGGTGCGTGTGCGTAGCCAGACGACGTATTACGTGCTGACCCGGATCAAGGGCATTTGTAAGGTTTACCTCGATCGCCAACGTAGGGCGGTGGCGTGATTGGTAGCACAGCCGTCTCGGCTGTGGGCCGGTGGGCGTCTCACCCGCCGTGCCTTTGATGCAACGGGCGAGACGCCCGTTGGCCCCACAGGCAGGATGCCAGTGTCACGCGTTTCCCGCGTGAAGTTCGTTTGTTTTCATCTATCGTTCCCGCCGCGCAGATGCCGCGAAACAACGAGCTCAAGAAAATCCTGCTCATCGGCTCCGGTCCAATCGTGATCGGGCAAGGCTGCGAATTTGATTATTCCGGGGTCCAGGCCTGCAAAGCCCTGCGCGAGGAAGGCTACCAGGTGGTGCTGGTGAACTCGAACCCCGCCACGATCATGACGGACCCGGAGTTCGCCGACCGTACCTATATAGAACCAATTACGGCCGAAGTGATCGAGGCCATTATGGAGCGGGAGAAACCGGACGCCATTCTGCCCACGATGGGCGGCCAGACGGCGCTAAACGCTGCCATGGAACTGAATCGCAACGGCGCGCTCGCCCGGCACAACGTGAAGCTGATCGGTGCCAATGCCCAGGCCATCGCCAAGGGCGAGGATCGCCAGCTTTTCAAGGAAGCAATGTTGCGGATCGGGCTGGATGTGCCGCGCTCTGGTGTCGCGCATTCCGTTGAGGATGCCGAGAAGATTGCTGATACGATCGGGCGTTTTCCGCTCATTATTCGACCTGCTTTTACCCTCGGCGGCAGCGGCGGCGGCATCGCCTACAACCGCGAGGAGCTGGCGGAAATTGCCGGCCGCGGCCTTGCCATTTCGCCGGTTAACGAGGTTCTAATCGAAGAATCGTTAGTTGGCTGGAAAGAATTCGAAATGGAGGTGATGCGCGATCGCGCGGACAACTGCGTGGTTGTCTGCTCGATCGAGAACTTTGATCCGATGGGCATTCACACCGACGATTCGATCACGGTCGCTCCAGTGCAAACACTAACCGACAAGGAATTCCAAATGATGCGCGATGCGGCTTTCGCGGTGATCCGCGAGATTGGAGTCGAGACCGGCGGATCGAACATTCAGTTTGCAGTGAACCCGGAGAACGGCCGCATGGTCGTGATCGAAATGAACCCGCGCGTTTCGCGTTCGAGCGCGCTGGCATCGAAGGCGACAGGGTTCCCCATTGCCAAGATCGCGGCAAAACTGGCGGTCGGTTACACGCTCGACGAAATCAGGAACGATATCACCCGGGAAACGCCGGCCAGTTTCGAACCGACGATCGATTACTGCGTGGTGAAAGTCCCGCGGTTCACTTTCGAAAAATTTCCGCAGGCTGATCCGACTCTGACCACGCAAATGAAAAGCGTGGGTGAAGCGATGGCTATTGGCCGCACGTTTAAGGAAGCGCTACAAAAAGCGTTGCGCAGTTTGGAGATCAAACGCTTCGGTTTGATCGGCGACGGAAATGAGAAGCAGGTGGACGCGGAGACGTTGCGCTTGAAACTGGCGGTGCCGAATGCCGAGCGAATTTTTTATATCGGGCAGGCGTTTCAGAGCGGCATGTCGGTAGAAGAGATTTTTGAGCTAACAAAAATTGACCAGTGGTTCTTGCACAATGTGGAACAGATTGTGAGAGAAAACAGCCGTCTCCGGCTGCGGGGCGCAGGCTTCCAGCCTGTGGGGCCGACAGGCGTCCCGCCTGTCGCAACGTCAGAATTCCGCCATGTGGACAGACGGGCGCCAGTTATCCAGACCCGACGCCGTCTGCCTCATTGGGAACAGCAAGGCGCAACGTATTTCATTACTTTCCGTCTAGGCGACGCCGTTCCGCAGAAATTACTTCGGCAGTGGAAAGAAGAACTGGAAACCTGGAGGAAATTTCATCCGGAACCTTGGGATGCTTCGACAAAATACGAGTATCAAAAGCGATTTCAGGATGCGCGCGAGGCGTGGCTCGACCAAGGCCATGGCGAATGCATCCTTCGCCAACCGCAGGTTGCGGCAACGGTTGCCAACTCTCTGCGCCATTTCGATGGTGTTCGTTACGCGCTCGATTCGTTCGTGGTCATGCCAAATCATGTCCACGTCCTGGTCCGACCGCGTGAGGACCACGCTTTGTCTGAAATCCTGCATTCCTGGAAATCGTTTTCGGCAAAGGAAATCAACAAATTCCGAGAGCGCTCGGGAATTGTCTGGCAGGACGAAAACTACGATCGGATGGTGCGCGATTTTGGGGAGTTAGAACGATATCGCGATTACATCAAAGAAAATCCGGTGGCAGCAAAGCTGGGCGAAGGGGAGTTTATTTTGGAGCTGTGGCAGGATGCCGCAGGCGAGGCGCCTGCTCGCCCCGCAGACAAGATGTCTGCGCCCCTGCTACTCCGCGCCAAAAAGCTCGGTTTCTCCGATCGGCAACTCGCCATCGCAAATGGGACCGAGGAGAGGGAGATCCGCGCCAAGCGAATCTCGGACAACATCACTCCCACTTATCGACTGGTCGATACCTGCGCTGCGGAATTCGAAGCCTACACCCCGTATTATTATTCGACCTATGGGGACGAGAACGAACGGCGCGAAAGCGGCAAGCGTAAAATCATGATTCTGGGCGGCGGGCCGAATCGCGTCGGCCAGGGGATCGAATTCGACTACTGTTGCGTCCACGCCGCTTTCGCCCTGCGCGAGCTCGGTTTCGAAACCATCATGGTGAATTCGAATCCTGAAACGGTTTCGACCGATTACGATACTAGCGATAAACTTTATTTTGAGCCGCTCACGCTCGAGGACGTGCTCAATATTTACGATCAGGAAAAACCGGAAGGCGTGGTTGTTCAATTTGGGGGGCAAACCCCGCTCAATCTCGCCGATGGATTGAAAGCGGCCGGCGTTCCCATTCTCGGAACGCAGCCGGAGAGCATAGAGATGGCGGAAGACCGCCAGCTTTTCGCGGTCATGCTCGACAAACTTGGTTTGCGCCAGACGCCAAACGATTCGGCTGTGAGCCTGGAGGAAGCGGTCGCGATTGCGAATCGTATCGGTTATCCAGTTCTCGTTAGGCCGTCGTTTGTGCTGGGCGGCCGCGGGATGGAACTGGTCTATAACGAGACCGATTTACGACGTTACGTCGCGGCCGCAATCGAAAGCAGTGAACGGAAGATAGGTTTCCAGCCTGTCTCGGCCGACGAGCATCCTGCTCGTTTTTCCGCGACACGTCAGGCTGGAAACCTGACGGCCGAGTCAGGCAAGATGCCTGACCTCCGTCCGATTCTGATCGACCGCTTCCTCGAAGACGCGATGGAAGTGGATGTCGATTGCATCAGCGACGGCGAGACCACCGTGATCGGCGCCATTATGGAACACATCGAGCAGGCCGGAATTCACAGCGGCGACAGCGCGTGCGTTATCCCAACTTTTTCGCTAACGAAAACTGTCCTAGCCGAAATTTCTTCTGCGACCAAGGCAATGGCGCGCGAGCTAAGTGTGCGCGGCTTGATGAATGTGCAATTCGCGGTCAAGGGCAACGATGTGTATGTGCTGGAGGTTAATCCGCGCGCCTCGCGCACGGTGCCGTTCGTCAGCAAGGCCATCGGCGTTCCGCTGGCCAAACTGGCGGCCAAGGTGATGGCGGGAAAAACTTTGCGCGAACTTGGCTTCACCAAAAAGATCGTGCCGAAACATTTCTCGGTGAAAGAAGCGGTCTTCCCCTTCCTGCGTTATCAGGGTCGAGACATCTCGCTTGGACCGGAGATGAAATCGACTGGCGAAGTCATGGGCATCGATCACGACCTCGGTCTGGCCTACGCGAAATCGCAGATGGCCGCGCCGCCGCCGTTGCCGAAAAAAGGCAACGTCTTCATCAGCGTGAAAGACACGGACAAGGAAGCGATCATTCCCGTGGCGCGCGAGTTCGTGACGCTCGGGTTTGGAATTATTTCAACGAGCGGCACGGCTGACACGCTCTCGAAAGCGAAGATCAAAGTGAAAAAGGTTTTCAAGTTGCATGAAGGGCGCCCGAACGTGCTCGACCGGGTCAAGAACGGCGATATCAATTTCATTATCAACACGCCCAGTGGCAAGATTCCGCGCTCGCGCAGAAGATTCCGATTATGACGACCTTGCGCGCGGCTCAGGCCAGTGTTTATGGAATTCGCTCGCTGCAAAAAAATAAGGTGCGAGTGCGCTCGCTCCAAGAATATCACGCGCAGAAATAGCTGAACCGTTGCTACAGCGGCTGGACGGAGTCTCGCCCTACCAAAGCGTTCTCGCGAAACTCGGTGGTAGGGCGATGCTCTGCGGAGCTGCGAGCCGGGGCACATTTCCGATACTAATGCGCATTCGGCTACGCCTAAGATCCACCTCTAGCTTGCAGCGGCTTCGCTTCGTGCCACTGGTGAGCATGAAAATTTCGATTCTTGTGGCTTTGCTCTTGAGTAGCGTTGCCTTTGCGGCGGACGAGCAAAAACCAGCGAGCACGGAAGTGGCGGTAATCAAAACAACTCAGGGGGAAATGGTGGTGCAGTTTTGGACCGACGCTGCGCCGGACACGATCGCGAACTTCAAGAAACTGGCGCGTTCCGGTTTTTACAACGGCACTATTTTTCATCGCATTGTGAAGGGTTTCATGATTCAAGGCGGCGATCCCAACACCAAGGATCCGGCGAAGGAAAACAGTTACGGGGAGGGCACGGCCGGTTACAGGATCAAAGCCGAGTTTAATGATCATCCGCACGACCGCGGTGTCATTTCCATGGCACGCGAGAATCAGCCGGACACTGCAAGCTGCCAGTTCTTCATTTGTCTTGAGCCCGTTCATCGGCTCGATCACCAATACGCGACGTTTGGCAAATTGATCAAAGGCTTGGATGTGCTCGATAAGATCGGCGACACCCCAACGGTGATGGGGCCGGATGGGGCGCGTAGCAAACCGACGGAGCGCATCACGATTAACAGCATTGAGATCGTGACGGCGGACTCGGTGAAATGAAACGGAGGTTAGGCTTCCAGCCTGATTCGGCCGGCGAGCTTCCTGCTTGCCGCCGTCTCCGACATGCTGGAAGCATGCCATCCGGGACAGGGTCCGAGCCGGACTGGCGTGAGATGCCTATCATCCGGTGAGCGAGATGACAAAAATTGCTCTCGTGCAGATGCGCTGCGGCCCGGAGCCGGCAAAAAATTTTTCGCGGGCGATCGATTTCATTCGCGGGGCCGCGAAAAACGGGGCGGAGATCATTTGCCTGCCAGAACTATTTCGGTCGCAATATTTTTGTCAATCGGAAGACCATGACAACTTCTCATTGGCCGAAACGATTCCAGGCCCTTCGATAGATGCCCTAACGAAACTCGCACGCGAGCTTGGCATCGTCATCGTTGCATCGCTTTTTGAGAAGCGCAGTGCCGGTCTGTATCACAACACCGCCGCGATCATCGACGCCAACGGCGAGCTACTTGGCAAATATCGCAAGATGCACATCCCCGATGATCCGCTGTATCACGAGAAATTCTATTTTGCGCCGGGCGATCTTGGTTTTCAGAGCTGGAAAACGGCGCGCGGAAATCTCGGTGTCTGCGTTTGCTGGGACCAATGGTATCCAGAAGCGGCGCGCCTGACCGCGTTGCGGGGCGCGGAGATCATTTTTTATCCGACGGCGATCGGCTGGCACCCAAAGGAGAAGAAGGAGTTTGGCAAGGCCCAGCATTCTTCTTGGGAAACGATTCAACGCAGTCATGCCATTGCGAATGGCTGCTATGTTGCGGTGCCGAATCGCGTAGGACACGAAGCACCCGCCGGCGGTGACGGGATCGAATTCTGGGGTCAAAGTTTCGTTTGCGGGCCGGACGGCGAAATCATCGCCAGGGGTTCGGTTGAGAGGGAGGAAATTTTGACTGCGGATATCGATTGGAAACGGGTTAACGAACACCGAACGCACTGGCCGTTTCTGCGCGATCGTAGAGTGGATGCCTACTCGGGGATTCAGCAACGGTTGATCGACTAACCAAATCGGGCAATCCCGAGCGCGGTCGACCTGTCGGTTTTAATGGGCCGGCAAGCGGTGCGCTTGCCTTACAATGGCTATTGCCCGCAATTGCAAATGCGACCAGCGTCGCGCTACCTTGATCATGTGACGTTAGAGCTTCTTACCATCAGCGAAATTCGACGACGAGCTCAGGATGGGTTCGTCACCGCGCGCGTGCATGCCCAGGTGGAAAGCGCGTCGGCCAAGGCCACGCGTGAGGGCAAACCGTATTGCGAAATCAGTCTCGCCGATGCCTGCGACCGAATGACGCTGCGGGTTTGGGACAACCATCCGGATTACAAGACATGCAGCGCCCTGCAGGACGGCGATTTCATCGAGATCGATGGCGAATTTGCCCAGCATCAGCAATTCGGGCTGGAAGCGAAAACATGGAAATCGCGGACGCTCACGAGCGACGAGATTGCGAGTCTTCTCGCCGGACCGCCGGAGCTGCGGGCCAAGCAAGTGGCCGATTCCCTTTTTATCGATCAAACCGTGGCAGCGATTTCCGATCCGCGTTTGCGCGGAATCTGCCAGTTATTCTTGAAAGATTTTGGCGACCGCTTTCGGCGCACAGCGGCGGCGCGCAATTATCATCACGCTCGTCGAGGCGGCCTGGTTGAGCACACTGCCCAGATGATGCGAGTGGCCCTCGGGCTTTGCCCGATTTATCAGCAACTTAATCGCGATCTGCTCGTATCCGGGATTCTCTTCCACGATTCCGGAAAGCTCTGGGAAAATCATTTGCCGGAAGATGGATTCACCATGGGCTACGACGAGCGCGGCGAATTGATGGGGCACATCTCGATCGGGCTCGAGCTTGTAAACTCGCTCTGGCGAAAGTTGCAGACAGAAGAGAGCACACGAGCCTGGGAAAATCTGGTACCGCCGTCGGAGGATTGCCGGTTACATTTGCTGCATCTGATCGCGTCGCACCATGGCGACATGCAATTCGGATCGCCGGTTTATCCCAAGACGCCGGAAGCGATGACGTTGCATTACATCGATAACATGGACGCGCGTTTGGAAATGTTTGCGGCTGGTTATCTGACGGCGAAACCGATTGCCGATCGCATCTTCGATCGAGTCCGGCCCTTGCCGGGGAATTTGGTGAAATCGCTGGAGAAATTTGTGTCTGGGTAGCGCGCGTCTCGCGTGTTGGTGCTGGCGTCCTCGCCAGCACGGACTTTTCGACACGGGTCGCTGTAGGACGAGCCAATCATTACGGGAAGATTGTTTCAGCCAGACACCGAAAGCCCGAGGCCGGACTGGCGTTGCACGCGAGAGACGCGCGCGCTACCCAATCCGCCGTTTGGCTTCGGCCAGATAAGTCTCGTCGATTTCGAACCCGATAAATCTCGGAACGCCACATCGCTGCGCGGCAATCGCCGAATTCCCGATTCCGAGAAACGGATCCAGCATCGTCGTCACCTTTTCGACTCCGTGTAAACGAATGCCGTTCTCCGCCAGCTCGACTGGAAATGTCGCTGGATGCGGGCGTTCCTTATCGCGGCTTTGAATGGTTTCATAGGGAATGAACCAGGTGTTCCCGCGGCAGCGGCGATCGTGTCCGCCAGTATGCGACCAGCGGGCAATATTCGTCTTGTCCTGATATGGCACGCCAAGGGCGAGCCGATTGAGCTCAACCCGGCCGGTCTTTGTGAAGTAAAAAATGTATTCGTGGCAATCATTCAGGAAACGATGTGAGTTGATCGGCTTGAAATGTCCGCGGGAGACGATTTCACCGTCTTGCTCCTCGATGCTGATCGATTTGATCCAGTGAATGGTATTTTGTAAGACGAACAGATCGCGCAGTTCCAGCACCAGCTCGTGGGGAAACATCGGATTGGCAGGTGCCGCACCGACGTTCAGAAAAAATGAACCGTCAGGTTTAAGCAGGCGCGCGATTTCCGCAGCCCAGGTTTTGCACCAGCGCAAATAACCGGTGCGATCGGCGCGATCGGAAAATTCCGAATACCGGATTCCGAGATTGTACGGCGGTGAGGTGACGACGAGATCGATAGATGCCGCCGGCAATTTCGCCATTCCGCGCACGCAATCTTCGTGGAGGAGATCGAACGCAGTCGTTCCGAGAGATGCTGACGGCGGACGGACCTCGCCCAAGCTGAGAAGACTTTGGAGAGCTCCCTTGCTCTGGCTCGGGATGACGGGCACTCGCATTGCCACACCTTATGAAGAAACAACCGCGGGTACAAGTCTATTTTGCCGATAATCAAAGGTGAGGGGGACGGCTCGACCATTGCGATTGCGGGAATCGGTAGGGCGACGCTCTGCGAAGTCAAGTCGTATTCGCAGCCGGCACGATTGCGAATATGTTTACTTAGATGTCGGATAAGCCGTCCAAGTTAAAAATTGCCGACCGCGAATTTACTTCGCGGTTGCTCGTCGGCACAGGGAAATTTTCTTCGAACGAAGCGATGCGCGACGCTCTCATTGCCAGCGGGACCGAGATTGTGACGGTGGCGCTGCGGCGGGCCGATCTTTCCGGTAAACACGATCCGTTTGCGAACATCCTCGATTTCATCGACCCGAAGAAGTTTCTGTTGTTGCCAAACACGAGCGGCGCGCGCGATGCGGATGACGCGGTGCGAATCGCGCGACTGGCGGCCAGCGCGGGATTGCCGACGTGGGTGAAACTCGAGATTCATCCTGACCCGCATTATCTGCTGCCCGATCCGGTCGAGACGCTGGCGGCGGCAGAGATCTTGGTAAAGGAAGGTTTCACCGTCCTGCCCTATATCAATGCCGATCCAGTGCTGGCAAAACGATTGCAGGATGTAGGCACAGCGACAGTGATGCCGCTTGGGTCGCCGATCGGAAGTAGTCGCGGAATCGAGACGCGGGCGCAGATCGAGATCATCATCGAACAAGCCACCGTCCCCGTAGTGGTGGATGCCGGACTGGGTGCGCCGAGCCAGGCGGCGGAAGCGATGGAGATGGGTGCGGACGCCGTTCTGGTAAATACCGCGATCGCGATCGCATCCGACCCGAATCGAATGGCGCGCGCCTTTAAGATGGCGGTCGAGGCCGGGCGCGAAGCGCGCGAGATTGGACTGGCCGAGAAACGTTGGAGCGCATCGGCGACAAGCCCGGTGAGCGAATTTTTTTCGGATTAGCTCGTCCTTCCGTGCGGAGCGTACGTGTGTCATCCCGAGCGAAGCTGAGGGATCCCGTCCAAGTTACCTTAAAGATTCCGCCTCGGGATCACCGTTTTCTAAATCTTGCTTGCCGCTAACTCACGCGCGCCGGCGTCATTGTAAAACTCGATTTGTCGTCCACCGAGCCGGGAGACAACGCGCCAGCCGTTATCCAGGGCAAACTCTTCAAGCTCATCGGGTGACATCGATTTCAAAGCGGCGAGCTCGGATGGATGAGTGATGAAACACTCCGGTTTGGTCGAGAGCACCCGCGCTATTTTGTTTTCGACGGCGATCAAATTCGGGCTCATCGGTGACGTTTTCTTCCCCTTGAAGTAATCGGGGTGCGCAAAACTGGCGGCGGTTTGTCCGGACGATTTAATTTTTCCCGCAAGGCGAGATGCGCTTTGTGAGAGGGCGACGGGCCGCGCACATTCGGTTTTTCCATATACCCCACTAGGACTTTACCGCGGATTACGCGGATTTCACGGATCACTTTCGCGGTGTAGAGGCGTTTGTGCCAAACGCCTGATTACCAAACTTGGCGCTCTCCAGGGCGAGCGCCACAACAACTTCCGTAAGACGCTGGCGTACAACCATCGTTCGGTTAGATTTCGCGGATGTTTTCGGAAACGATCGAGTTACGCGGGCACATTATCGATTCACTCACCTTGACGAAAATTCTCGATCAGATCGTGACTCGCGGCGCCGCTTTTAACACCGTTGAATTCCGCATTGGCCAAAAACGTGCGGACCAGAGTTTTGCCCGGATCGAGATCACGGCACCATCGCAAGAGGTCCTCGACGGCTTGATCACGCTCCTGCGCGAACAGGGCGCAGAAGTGACGCCTCGGAAGTAAGATGCGCGAATTGCTGCTTTGTCCGCCGGATTACTACGGCATCGAGTACGAAATCAATCCCTGGATGAGCCGGGCGCGGGGTACCGAAAGTGAGCTCGCCAAATCACAATGGGAAGGATTGCGCCAAGCTCTGGCATCTCTCGACAGCAAAATCGAGCTGGTGCCGCCCCAGCCGAAACTGCCCGACATGGTCTTCACCGCCAACGCCGGGCTGGCTGTCGGCCGGAAATTTATCCCGAGCAATTTTCGTTATCCGGAACGGGCGGGCGAAGCCCCCTATTTCAGGCACTGGATGGAAGAGCATGGATACGAAACCATATGGTTACCGGACAATTTGTATTTCGAGGGCGAAGGCGACGCCTTGTTTAGCAACGATATCCTCTTTTGCGGGTACAAATTCCGCAGCGACATCCAATCGCATCGCGCGGTCGGCGAACTGCTGCGTTGTCTGGTTATATCCGTCGAGCTGGCGGACCCGCGCTTTTATCATCTCGATACCTGCTTTTGTCCGTTGCCAGACGGAAGTGTATTCTGGTTTCCAAATGCCTTCGACGAGTACGGTCAGCGCGCCATTCGGGCTCATGTCAAAGAGCTCATCGACGTGGAGGAAGAAGAAGCCAAACATTTCTCCTGCAACGCCGTCGTTCTGGGTCGTGACATCGTTTTGCCGGAAGGCGCCCCAAATCTCGTTAAAACGCTAGCGAATCGTGGCTATCAATGTCACGAGCTACCGATGTCGGAATTCATCAAGGCCGGTGGCGCCTGCAAATGTCTGACGATGTTTTTGCCGCAAAGAGAGGCGGTGGAGTAATGGAGTGGTGGAGTGTTGCGTTGGATTGCTGGGGGTCATTACTCCACTGCTCCAGCACTCCATTACTCCCGCTTTGCCTTTAGTGCGGCTTCGATCTGCACCATTCACCACGTCTTGTTTCGTCAGCCAGCCTTTGCGCGCGGCGCCGATACCAAACCATAAATCTTGCAAGCGCGCGGTGCGATGAGCGTCGGGATTGCTCACACAGCGCGCACCTTTCTCCTTGGCCAGCGGCCACCAGCGCCAGTCGAGATCGAGCCGTTTCGGTGCGGCATTGAGCTCGATCCAGGTGCCGGTCTCGGCCGCAGCTTCAATCACCGCTGGGATGTCGATGGCGTAACCTTCGCGTTTCAACAGTAAACGTCCGGTCGGATGCGCCAGCATCGTCACCAACGGATTCGAAATTGCGCGGATCACGCGCTTGGTCATTTCCGCTTCGCTTAGATTAAAAGTGGAATGGATGGATGCGACGACAAAGTCGAGTTGCGCCAAAATCTCGTCGTCGAAATCGAGCGAACCGTCCCGCAAAATGTCGCACTCAACTCCGCTGAAAACGCGAATGTTCTTCAGGGTACGTTGCATTTGGCGGATCTGTGTTCGCTGCACCTTCAGCCGCGCCGCATCAAGTCCATGCGCCTGCACCGAGCTGCGGCTGTGATCGGCGATTCCGATATATTCGAGGCCGAGTTCCTGCGCCGCCGCGACCATTTCTTCGAGCGAATTGTGCCCGTCACTGGCAGTGGTATGGCAGTGAAATGTTCCACGCAAATTCTCCAGCTCAATCAAGCGCGGGAGTTTCCCATGGTCCGCCGCTTCGAATTCGCCACAGTTTTCCCGCAGCTCCGGCGGAATGAAATCGAGTCCGAGCGCGCGATATAATTCGGGTTCATCATTGATCGCTGGGATCTTGGCGCGTCGGGGCACTGAGGCCCCTCCCACATTGGTTTTGC
>QHPN01000234.1:12735-15100 GCA_003219115.1 Verrucomicrobiota bacterium
GGGCCCGAGTCGGTATTCGTTCAGGGTCCAGCCGCGATGAAGCGCGCGATTTCGCATCACGATGTTGTGCTCCTTGCTGCCGGTAAAATAATTGAGCGCGAACGGGTATGCGGCGTTGGTGACCACGCGCAGGTCGCATTGAATTCCCGATTTTAAGCGAACGCTCGTCTTGGTCGGGCCGCGCGCGATCAGACCTTCGACAAACGGATGCGCGCAGAAAAATTCCGTGATCGTGTCTGGCGATTTGCTGGCGACAATGAAGTCGAGGTCGCGGACGATTTCTTTGCGACGCCGAAAACTTCCCGCCACGCTGACTTGCAGCGCGTCCTCATGCGCGGCCAGGTCGCTGCGTAACTGTTCGGCCTCGGCAGCAATTTCCCCGAATTGAAACGACCCCGCATGTTTCGCGCGATTAGCGATGGCGTTGCATATTTTCGTCTGCGTGGTTTCACCAAATCCTGGTAACTCCGCGACCCGACCTGATTCACATGCGGCCTGCAAATCCGCGATCGAGCTGATTTTTAGCTTTTCGTGGAGCGCCTTGATTTTTTTCGCGCCCAGCCCGGGAATGGAAAACAATTCGAGAATGGCGGAGGGAAATTCGGCGCGTAATTCGTTGAGAAATTTCAGCCCCCCGGTCGTGGCCAGTTCGCTGATTTTTGCGGCGATCGCTTTCCCGATGCCGGGAATCTTTTCCAACGTCTCCTGATTTTGAAGATCAGAGAAGCTGGCGCCGAACGCTTCAATGGAGCGGGAGGCGTTTTGATAGGCGCGAATCTTAAACGGATTTTCGTCCTTCAGCTCCAGCAACGTCGCGATTTCCTCGAGCGCTTCGGCAATTTTCTCCTTCGTCATCATGTCTCGCTGAATTACAATCTCCGCGTAACTTCCCCGTCCGCAAAATGGTTCGGCCCCTCGGTTAACTGCGGTCTGGGCCGCCCTTCTTTTGGCGCTGGATACTACGTCAGCGGAGGCGGTGATTTTGTACCGGACTGGGGATTCCACGGCGAACACAACTGCGCCTGGCCTGGTCGCCCCGCACGAGGGCTGGGATTATGAAGGAAATTGGGGCGGATTTCTTGGGACCGCGATCGCGCCGCATTTCTTTATCTCAGCCACACACATCAGCCAAGCCGGTGGCAAGGTCTTCACCGCTACATAATGTGAACTACACTGTTCTGCGAGGATTCTACGATCCGGCAAGTGATCTCGTGATCTGGGAGATCAGAGAAAACTTCCCCGCGTTCGCGCCGCTTTATCCCCGGCAGGATGAGGTGGGTCAGGTGGTGTCGAGATTGGTCGCGGGAAACAGCGAGGCAATCCTTACTCTCTCAACAGCACGATGCTGGGCTGGCTCTGGGGATCTCAGGATGGTGTGAAGTGGTGGGGTGAAAATATTTTCGCCTCGCGATTCACGCGACACCCTGGAAGCATGTCGGCCGAATCAGGCTGGTAGCCTGATTTCCAATGACGTTCACATCCGGCCACGTTTCCGGTAAAATTGATAACGCTGGAGAACACTCGTGACGTAGCTGCGTGTGCTTGGAAAATCGATGTTTTTGCGAAAGGCCTGCTCCGACATTGGCGTATCCGGATCGTTATTTGCCCAGCGCTGGGCCCGGCTCGCCCCGGCGTTGTATTCCGCAAGCGCGAACATGGCAGGTTTCTTTTGGTGCTCCCAATGTTGAAAAGCACGGCGCAAATACCAGGCGCCCGCTTCCAGGTTCGTTTTCGGGTCGAGCAGATCTTCAGAATGGAAATCCGCGACCTGAGTTTCGCGTGCCCATTCCCGCGCCGCTCGTTCGCTTACCTGCATCAGGCCGCGTTCCCCAGCGCTTCCGATTTTTCTCGGATCCAGACTACCGCTTTCATTAGCATGGGGTCGAGTTCATGCGTCGCCGCCACCGTGCGGATGAGATTATCGAATTGATGAAAACGCGCCGGACTAATCCACTCGTAAGCGGTGTAGATGACATCGCCGGAGCGCGCCGCGAGAAGAATCAAGCCGGCGGCAATCGCCAGAGCCAGACAAATGATTAGCTTGAGCAGGAACCGCAACATTAATGCCGCCTAACCATGCACAGTAAATTCGCGCGCGTCATTATCGATCGTGCCATTCGCCGGGAGTTAGATTACGCGATTCCCGAATTGTTGAGTGAGCGGCTAAGCGTCGGCGCGCGGGTGCGGGTGCCATTTCGTGATCGGCGCGCTTTGGCCACCGTCGTCGCTTTGCTCGAGGAAACGAATGCGAAAGGCATTCGTGAGATCGAAGCGGTCATTGGCGAAGGACCGACCTTGAGCGAGCCGCTGCTCGAGCTGGCACGATGGATCTCGAATTACTACTGCTGCCCAATCGAAACTGTGA
>QHPN01000234.1:15171-16481 GCA_003219115.1 Verrucomicrobiota bacterium
AGAGGAGTCACCGGAGACGATCGAGGCGCTACGGCGACGCGCGCCACGCCAGGCCGAACTGCTGGAGGAGTTGAACAAGGCGAACGCGCCACTTCCCGCCGCAGAAATTTTGCGTCGATTGTCGCTCAATGCCACGACGCTTCGGGCATTGGCAAAACGCGGCCTAGTCAAAATCACCGAACGCGCAGTCGTGCGCGATCCGCATGCCGGTGAGGAATTTGTTCTGGCGCCGGAATTGGTGCTCAACGAAGAACAAACCGCCGCCTTCGCGGAGATCGCGCGCGCCATATCATCGCCGGAAAACGCCAAACCGATTCTACTGCACGGCGTCACCGGCAGCGGGAAAACGGAAATCTACCTGCATGCGATTCGAGAAACGCTGACGCGCGATCGGACCGCAATCGTCCTCGTGCCGGAAATTTCGCTCACTCCGCAGACGGTCGAGCGATTCAAGAGCCGCTTTGCGGAATCGCAGGACACCGTCGCAGTTTTGCACAGTCATTTATCCGAGGGGGAACGGCATGATGAATGGCATAAAGTCCATTCCGGCCATGCCCGCATCGCCATTGGCGCCCGCAGCGCCGTGTTCGCGCCGTTGAAAAATCTCGGGCTGATTGTCGTCGATGAGGAGCACGAGACTTCCTACAAACAGGAAGAAGCGCCGCGCTATCATGCGCGCGATGTCGCCGTGGTGCGCGCCAAAATTGAAAAGGCCGTCGTGCTACTCGGCAGCGCGACCCCGTCGCTGGAGAGTTATTACAACGCGCTCACGAAAAAGTACCAGCTCGCGATTCTTACCCAGCGCGTCGACAACTGCCAGATGCCGCTGATCCGCGTGATCGATCTGCGCCAGGCACCGCGGAGCGCGCGCGCGCCGATTCTGTCGGAAAAATTGCGGAATGCTATCGGGGCTCGGATTGCCAAACGCGAACAGACAATTTTGTTTCTGAATCGCCGCGGTTTTTCCACTTCGTTGCTCTGCAGCAAGTGCGGGAAGGCCCGCGAGTGTCCGAATTGCAGTGTCGCGCTCACCTTTCATCGGTCCATGTCGCGGTTGAATTGCCACCTTTGCGGGCACGCCGCTGCTGTTCCGAAGAAATGCCCGGAGTGCGGGCAGGAAGCACTGATTTACGTCGGCTTCGGAACGGAAAAGGTGGAATCGTTCGTCGCGCAAATTTTTCCGAACGCGGTGGTGAAACGGATGGATGCCGACTCGATGTCGCGCAAAGAAGCGTACCGCGAAACGCTGCGCGCATTTCGCGCGGGCAAAATTGATATCCTGGTCGGCACGCAAATGATCGCGAAAGGGC
>QHPN01000235.1 GCA_003219115.1 Verrucomicrobiota bacterium
AATGTCTGTCGTCATCGCGGGACGCGCTTGAAGGAGGATGTGCGCGGTCACGCATCCGCGATTCAGTGTCCCTATCATGCCTGGACCTACCGTCTGGATGGTGGGCTGATCGGTGCACCGCACATGGATGAGGTCCCAGGGTTCGATAAGGCTGATTATTCCTTGCGGGCGATGAATCTGGGAATTTGGGAGGGGTTCATTTTTGTGAACTTGGCGAACGAAGCGGCCGGAGCCAAAGGCGGTGGATATAAATCATTGGAGAAGTGGTTCGCGCCGTTGAGCGGCAAATTTTCGCCTTGGAACATGTCGATCCTGCAACCGGCGAAACGAATCGAATACGACGTGCGCGCGAACTGGAAGTTGATGTTTGAAAATTATTCGGAGTGCTATCACTGCCCGGGCGTACATCCCCAGTTGCAAAAAGTCTCGCCCTACGACTCGGCCGAGAACGATCTGCGCGACGGTCCATTTCTCGGCGGGTTCATGAAGATCAATCCCGGCAAGAGCCTGACTATGAGCGGAAATGCGTGCGCGGCATTCGTCGGAAAAATTGAGGACCTGCAGCGGGTATTTTATTACTCAATTTTCCCCAACATGCTGCTGAGCCTGCACCCGGAATACGTCATGGTGCATCAGCTTTGGCCACAATCACCGGAGCGGATGCTCATTGTGTGCGACTGGCTTTTTCATCCAGATGCTTTCCGGCGCGAGAAGTTCAATCCTGACGATGCGATCGAATTCTGGGATATGACGAACCGACAGGACTGGCACGTCTGCGAGTTGAGTCAGCAAGGAATCGCGTCGCGAGCGTACCGGCCGGGGCCGTTCTCATCGCGAGAAACTATTCCTGCAGCTTGGGATAAGTATTATCGGCAAGTCATGAAGTAACTTGCGGATAGGGCGCCCTGCGGTACTCCCCAAGAAAGCGGATCATCGTCAGTTATCTGGTGCTTGTCGTCGTTGCCGCTTGTTTGCTTTGAATGTAACCGTTGATCTGTTCTTCGAGTATCTCCAAGGGTAGCGCGCCATTCTTCAATACAGCATCGTGAAATTCGCGTTGGTCGAACTTGTTGCCTAATTCTCGTTGGGCGCGTTCACGCAGTTCCCGAATTTTCAGCATTCCAACTTTGTACGCGCACGCTTGCCCGGGATTGACGATGTAGCGTTCGATCTCAGCAGTAACGTTTTTCTCCCCCATCCCGGTCTTTTCCAGCATATAGGCAATCGCTTGCTCGCGCGTCCAGCGTTTGGCGTGAATCCCGGTATCAACAACGAGACGAACCGCGCGGAATAATTCATCGCGTAAACGGCCGAGGTCCCCAAAAGGATCGCCTTCGTACCAGCCAGCTTGTTTGGCCAGCCATTCGGAATAAAGCGCCCACCCTTCCATGTAGGCGGTAAACGGAATCACTCGCCGAAATTGAGGAGTGCCTTTGATTTCATAGGCGATCGAAATTTGCCAGTGATGACCGGGCACACCTTCGTGATACGACAGCGTCGGCATGCTCCATTTCGGGACTTCGTTCATGTCGCGCAGGTTGGCGAAGAAAATGCCCGGACGACTTCCGTCCATCGCCCCGCCCTGATAATAGCCGCCGGGCGCGGTTAATTCCTTGAAGGCCTCAACCCGGCGAACGTCAATCTTCGCTTTGGGAAAAGTGATGAATAGCTCCCCGCAGTGCGACAGTGCGGTGTCGATTAATCGTTTGTATTCAGCCAGCGCAGCGTTCCGACCGTTGTCATCATTCGCGTAAAGAAAGCGGGAATCCTTCGCGAGCTTGTCCATTGACGTGCCGATCGGCTGTCCGGCAAATCCATTGGCATCAAGCAGGACGCGCATTTCCCCTTCGATCCGGGCGACTTCGCGCAGACCGAGTTCATGCAGCTCATCTGGCTTCAACTTCGTCGTTGTGTTTTGACGTAGGATGTAGGCGTAAAAAGCGTCGCCCTCCGTTAACTTCCATACTCCGTCATCGGTTGTGGTCTTCGGCAGGACGCCTTGGAAATAATCGATCAGCTTTTGATATGAAGGATAAACCGAATTGTTGATCGCAGTTTCAACGCGGGTCTGAAAATCAATGCGTTCGGTGTCGGTCAATTTTTGGATCTTCGCGGCGCGTTCCTTGAAGGTGGTGGCGAGAATATTTTCGGCCGCCGGTCTAGCGATGAAATTGCTCATTTCCTTGAGGACGTCTTCAACGACGAAACGCGGCGGAAGAATTTGTTTCTTCTCACGCAAGCGCACGCTTTCGAGTAACTGATCGAATTTTCTCGGCACGGCGTTGAGCCGCATCAGGTAGTACTCGCAGTCCTGTTTGGTGAGCAGCGGGTGGGTGTTCGCCATGAACGATGGAAACTGGTTTTGCGCGCCGTTAAGTTGATTGACCGGATAATTGTGGAACTGCCATTTCTCTCCTTCCACTTGATCCGCGATATACCAATCGAGGATATGGGTGGAGAGCTGTTGCGACGGCGTCTGCCGATCCAACGGGTATTCGTGCAATTGCTGGAGATTCTTTTTCCACCGGTCGATAACCGCCTGTTAATGCGCCGGCGAGGCGTCGTTGAGTTTCCCGTTGTGACTGGTGATCCCGAACTGTTCGACCAAGCCGAGGGAGGTGAGCAATTCCGGTTCGTTGAAGATCACCTCCAGAAAAGCTTTTTCGTAAAAGAGATTGAGGTTCCAGGGACGAAAGCAAATCAGGTTTGTGAGAAAAATGGCGCCCGCGATTACAACTGCGACCAAGGTCGCGAGCAACGCTTTCAGGAAAAACTTCATGCCCCAAAATAGAAGAAAGAAATCGCGAAAACTCACGTTAAATCGTTGAAACGTTAAAGCGTTGAAGCGAGCGTGAGCCAATGCCGCCGCTGACATACGCGAGTTATCTCGATCTGGAGAAGCTACTCACGCTCCAGAAACCACGCTCAAGCCCGCCGGAGCATGACGAGATGCTGTTTATCATTATCCATCAGACCTACGAACTCTGGTTCAAACAACTGCTGCATGAATTTGAAAAGATTAAACGCGATTTCTCGGCGGGCGATCTCTTCGGCGCGATTCACTCTTTCAAGCGTACCCGGACAATCATGAAGACGCTGGTGGCGCAGGTCGATATTCTTGAAACGATGACACCATCTTCTTTTTCCAGTTTTCGCGACCGCCTGGAAACGGCTTCAGGATTTCAATCGGTGCAATTTCGGGAGATTGAATTTGTGCTCGGATACAAAAGGGGGTCGACGCTTGCTTATGTGAAACCGAATTTCCCCGAATACGACCGACTTCAACAATTACTGCGGGAGCGAACGGTGATCGATCATTTCTATGATTTCCTCGAAACACGCGGCGCCCAGGTTCCGGCGGAATTGAAGAATCGCGATCTATCGCAGGCGAATAAGCCGGACGAAAAGGTACAGAAAGAAATCCTGCGACTCTACAAAAAGGCACCGGAATGCTCCATTCTTTTCGAGCTAATTACCGATTTCGACGAGGGGCTACAGGAATGGCGTTACCGGCACATCAAGCTGGTTGAGCGCACCATCGGCGCGAAGAAGGGGACCGGCGGATCGCCGGGTGTGCCGTTTCTAAAAGAATCGTTGTTCAAACCGATTTTTCACGATCTCTGGGCAATTCGCCACGAAATGTGACCGCGGCGCGACGAGTCATCCGCTAAACACGCGAATTAACGCCAAAGAAAAAGGCCGACATGGACATAGTTAATCCTGTTGCCATATCAGAAAAATAACTTCCCCGGGGTCTTCGGTTCCGATACGAATTCCGCCCATGAGAAAATATATTGCGGAATTTATTGGCACTTTCTTTCTTGTTCTCACTGTCGGCTGCACTGTTATCCCAGCCGCGGCCGGCGTCATTCCTGCGCTCGCCATCGGCGGGGTGCTAATGGTCATGATTTTCGCAGGCGGGCACATCTCGGGCGGACATTTCAACCCCGCAGTGACATTCGCGATCTTCGTCCGCGGCAGATTACCTGTGAAAGATGTTATTCCCTACTGGCTCGCTCAAATCGCTGCCGGCGTGGTCGCAGCGCTTGTCGCCATGTGGCTCGTTGGAAAAGGTGGGACGGCGCTGGAGATCACCAATATCCCTGTCGTGTTCGTCGCAGAATTCCTCTTCACCTTTGCGCTCGCCTACGTAGTCCTCAACTGCGCAACCGCGAAGGGTACGCTCGACAATAGTTTTTATGGTCTCGCTATCGGCTTCACGGTGCTGGCCGGCATATTCGCTGTGGGCGCGATTTCCGGCGGCGCCTTCAACCCAGCAGTCGCAATCGGCGCAGCAGTGATGAAGCTTCTCCATTTTTCCGACATCTGGATTCACCTGGTGGCAGAACTTGCAGCCGGTTTCCTCGCTGGCCTGACCTTCAAATTTCTGAATCCAACCGACAAGTAGCCAGCGATTTTTGTGAAAAAAGATCTTCTTTACCGTAATGCGATACCGAAGCTGCCTACGTGCCATTCATCCAAGTGCAAAAGCTCGACAAATTGAAAACGGCGGGAACGACTGAACTCAAGCTGCCGCACTCAATCCCAAGAATTCGCGCGCGGTTTCGGAGAGGACCTGTTTCTTTTCCTTGATGGAAAGTTTCACTGACTCGATCAGCTTGCCCGGGTGTGCTTCGCCTAACGGGAATGGGTAATCCGAGCCGAGCGCGACACGTTGCGGACCAAATAGGTTTAGCAGCAACCGCAGCGCATCGGGGTCGTGGACTAGCGAATCAACATAAAATCGCGCCGGAACCAATTCACCCTTCCGGTTTTTGCTGGCCAGATACTTTCGCGGATTCGTATCATTGTCCGGGGCGTACAAATCCGGCCGAACATGGAATCCGTGATCAATGCGGCCGATTGTTCCGGGAAATGCGCCGCCGCCGTGCGCGAAGGCCACTCGTAGTTTAGGGAAGCGCTCGAAAACGCCGCCGAAAATCATCGAGCAAATCGCGAGCGAGGTTTCGGCTGGCATGCCGACGAGCCAAGGCAACCAATATTTCGGCATCCGTTCCTTGCCAAGCATGTCCCATGGATGAACGAAGATGGCGGCGTTAAGCTCTTCCGCCGCGCTCCAGACTGGTTGCAGCGAAACATTATCGAGATTCAAAGTGTCGATGCGCCGGGAATGTGGGTTAGCGTCAACGTGGGTCCCGATTTGCGCGCCATGTAATCCGAGCTTCCGAACACAACGTTCCAATTCGGTCGCCGCTAAATCCGGATCCTGAAGTGGAATTGTGGCCAGGCCTGCGAAGCGTTTTGGGTGGTCGCGCACTACATCAGCAAGGTGATCGTTCAATCGTCGAGAAAGATCGAGCCCGTCATGTGGTTTTGCCCAATAACTGAACATCACCGGAACAGTCGAAAGCACCTGCATTGAGACATTCTCACCATCCATGTCTTCCATGCGGCGTTGGGGATCCCAGACGTTGTCGGTTATTTCGCGAAAGACGCGATCACCGATCATCATCCGCGCGCAGCACGGTTTGTAATGATCGAGCCGGACGAATCCTGGGTAGCCGTACTTGCTGTCAAGATCCGGCCAGTCGCGCGGGAGAATGTGGGTGTGGAGATCGATTTTCATGCGCGATTCAACTCAGCAATACGGCAAAAGATCGACGGGCAAGATGCCCATACGCCCTACAGGCAAGATGCCTGTGCCACGATGACCAATCGCGCGGCAAAATGTGGGTGTGGAGATCGATCTTCAAAGCCGAATAGTGGAGCAAGTTTCCAACTTGCTTTCAGCAGCATCGCAACTTGGAAAGTTGCGCCACCCTAGAAAGGCTTCACTGGCTCGGGCTGCGGGACTTTCTTGCCGCATTTCTTGCAGGTGCGACGCGCGTCATCGTTCCAGAAATCGAGCATCGCCTGGCTGAAATGCTCAACGATATCGCCGCAGTCGAAATCGATGTCTTCGACCAACGCACCGCAATTATCGCAATAAAAGATGACGTGCTCGTGCTCACCCGGCGGCCGCCGCCGCTCCACCACAACCCCGATTGTATTTGGTGGCCGGACCGGCGCGTGCGGGACATTGGGCGGAATAAAAAACGTTTCCCCTTCGCGCACGAGATGATCCACGATGCGATCGCCCTCCCGGATGCGCACCCTGATATCGCCTTTGAACTGGTAAAAATATTCCTCCGAATCGACGAGATGAAAATCGTTCCGCGCGTTCGGACCTTTGATCACCATCACGAAAAAATCGCGGCCATCATACAGGTAGCGGTTGCTCACCGGTGGCTTGAATTTGTCCCGGTTTTCCTCGATCCAGCCTACCAGGTTGATCGCGGGCTGCACGGAGCTTACGCGTTTTTGGACAGATGATGACGTTGCCGGTTCAGTAATTGTCGCCATTAAGCGAGCCTATGCCGTCTGCGTGCCTGGTCAAACTTGGACGCGGCAAAACCGCCCGCCCGAGCGCCTGCCAAGGTGGCAAAACGGCATTGAGATTGCTTCGTTTTCAAGTCCGATTTGCTTCAATCTCATCGCCTTAAATTATGGTTATATTGAGAATGGCGCGCGAATTGCATTCAACGGGCAGGATGCCTACACTACCGCGGCTGAAGATCGCGCCAATTTTCGGAGTGATTAGCGCCATGATTTTTTCCGGCGGCTGCGCGGATGTTCGGCATGAACTCACCGCTGGCGCGCAACGACTACCTGAATTTTTCTCAGGGGCGACAACCTCGGAAGGCTTCTGGTGCGGTGACGATGCGCGGGGGCCGGCAAAGATCGTGGTGCACGTGGGCGGACAGCGGGCCTATTTTTACAAAGGGCACAAGCTGGTTGGGGAGAGCACGGTTTCAACTGGGAAGCGCGGGTTCGACACGCCGCCTGGTCATTATCGTGTAATCCAAAAGGATAAAGACCACGTCTCGAGTGAATTTGGCGACTATGTTAACGACAGCGGCGAGGTAGTGAAATCCAACATCGATATCCGCAAAGATTTCCAACCCGCAGGGACCCATTTCGATGGTGCGCGCATGCCTTACTTCATGCGATTCAATGGCGGCTATGGTATGCATGCGGGCTATGTCCCACGATTCCGCGCGTCCCACGGCTGCATCCGCCTGCCCACCCGAATGGCGCGGCACTTCTTTGAAAATTCGCCCGACGATACGCCGGTAATCGTGAAAGAAGATTAGCCGGGCGGCCAACTCATCTGTCGCTGCCCGAGAAGGTGCACATGCAAGTGCGGCACGCTTTCCCCGGCATGGGGCCCGCTGTTAATCACCACCCGAAAACCGCTTTTTAAGTCGAGCTTCTTTGCCACCTCAGCTGCGGCGAGCAGCAAGTCGCCAAGCAGCTCGCGATCGCCCGACTTCGCATCGAGCAAGCGCGGGACAACACGTTTTGGGACAATCAGAACATGAACCGGCGCCTGCGGGTTAACGTCGCGAAATGCTATCAGATTTTCTTTCTCCAGAACAATGTCGGCCGGAATTTCACGCGCGATGATTTTCTCGAAGATGGTCACGTCCTTAACGAAGCGAGCAGTTTAATTCGGGCAAATCTTTCGCCACGGAAAGTTTTTCGCGGACGAAGGAAACGATCTCAGCCCGCAGAACATCGCAGCTGCGGGACCAGACCCGCGTGCCACGCAAATGTTTCACACAGGGATTGAGCGCGACTAATTGCACCGAGGTCACGTGTGTTTGCAACAAGAGGTCGAGCCGGCGGGAGAGCATGTCGAACAATGCCAGCTCATATCCGGCGCCGGCTGCATAGGCGATTTCGAACAACGAAATCGTGACCGGCGGCGGCGCGGGACTGAAATGCGGGATGATTTCCTTGTAACCGATCACTTTCAGAACGTAGCGAACTGTTTGTGAGAGCTGATTGAAAGCGACGAAGCTCTCGTCATTCCGGAGCCGCAGATAAAACGCGATGCTTTCGGTCACGTGATCGGTGAGCCACCAACTGGGATAGCCGGCATCGTTGGCCGCGCGGGTGATGGCTTCTCGCAACCAGCCGCGATCGAACTCAAAAAGCTGGCCGGTCTCAGCTTTCAAATAGGGAAATTCTTCCTTGAATGCGACCATGTCTATCGTTTCTCAGTTGGAAAAAGTTCTCGCTGCTGGGCATTTGTTTTTATGCGGCGTCCCAATGCCTGAATGGCGTCGACAAATTCATCGACTTGTTCAAACCGGCGATGCACCGACGCGAACCGGAGGTAAGCGACCTCATCGATATCACGCAACTTAGTCATCACGTGGGTGCCGATCTCCGCGGACGTGACTTCGCGGCCACCAGTTTCGATTTCGTGAATGATGTCGTCAACCGCCTGTTCGAGAACGAGGAGACTGATGTAACGTTTTCGCAGGCTTTGGCTAGACTGTTCACGAGCTTGCGTCGATCGAACGGCTCGTGGGAACGATCGCGTTTAATGACACGGAGATCGGTGCGCTCGATTTCTTCATAGGTGGTATACCGGTAAGCGCACTTTAGACACTCGCGACGGCGTCGAATGCTGAGGCCTTCCCGGGACTGGCGCGAATCGATGACTTTATCGTCACGTGATCCGCACTTTGGGCAACGCATAGTGTCGGAGCACTCACTATCACACAATCGGTTGTGGCGTCAATGCATCAGATCACATTCTCATGATGGTTCGCGAATAGGACCCTTCATGCCCGCCAATGTCTTTGCAATCGTTTCCTGCCAGATTGCC